>JALYUK010000389.1 GCA_030853805.1 Actinomycetota bacterium
TCGTCACTACAGGGCAAGGACGTGGAGATGGAGCTGAGTGCGGTCGACCTGATCAACAAGGCGCCACGCAGCGCCAAGCAGGTCGCTGAAGTCGCCTATGAGGGTATGAAGGTCGGCAAGTTCCTGATCATGACGGATGCGGAGGGTCGAATCGCTTACCACAGCAAGCGATTCAATCGTCGTGCGTACAGCGCCGCGATGAAGCGCACGGGTGCCACACTGGCCGAGGGGCGCCCGTTGATGCCGGCGTTCGTGGAGAAGTTCCAGGCACGAGCGGCCAGACGCTCGAAGTAGCACGACGTCGAGCCTTTACCCCGTCAGAGCCCAGCTGCGCGCTTCGTTGCGGTCCAGTGCAGCCACTACTGCGGCGTGCGGAAATGTCAGGGCCAGCAGCACTCCTATTTCGGCATGCAGTCCCGCCAGGTCCCGAAGCAACCACATCGCTGCCACTGCGCTTAGGGCTGCGAGGGAGGGTAGCGAGCCGGCCACCAACAGTCGCCGCGCGGCGTTCCACCAGTCTCGGGAGGAAGGTACCGAAGCGGAGGGCTGCCGGGCGAGGTCCAGAAGCCGGCCCGTGTGGCGCACGGCGTGCCAGAGCCCGAACCAGACTCCGAAAGCTGCCACGGGAGGGGCGACAGCGAAGGCGAGCGTCAACAGGACCAACTCTGCGGCGTCCAGGAACCGATGGCGACTGAGTTGTACTGCGATCGCCACCACAACGGCCACGGCAACAAGTAGCAGACCCACTGGAGCACTGGACGGCAATACGCGGGCGAGCCAGCTGGACATCGGTCGTACCAGCTCCGCGGTGCGGTCGGGCCGAGCCCAGAGCAGCAGGCCGACAACAACCAGCCCCGGAGCGACTGTCGCTGCCCACTCCTCACGCGGACCGGGGACGGCCCGCCCGGCGCGCTCGGCAGTCGTCACGACCTCGCCCCGGCCGAAGTGCAGTGCCGACAGGACGAGGAACGCCACGATGGTCACGGACGGAATGATGAGCGAGGCCGTGAAGGCGAGGCCCGCGACACCGGCATATGCAACTACAAAGGCCAGCAGTCGAGTAGCACGGGTTGTGGCGTAGGACCTGCTATCCGCAGAAGTCGTGGACCACCGCGGGACAAGGTGGTCGACTGCGCCGTGTGGGATGCCCAGGGCCGCCCCGACCACCGCGATCGGGACAGCGAGGGACTCGGCTGTGTGTGGTGCCAGAAGGGAGAGGACGACGAGCGCGACGAGCGCGGCAATCGGGAGGATCGTCAGCAGTGGCAATGCTGCCATTGCGGTTGTCTGCGCTCTGGGTTTTTCACGCACATCTGACGCGCACCCACCGGTCGGCCGCCGAGCTGGCGCGGCGACCGACCGAACGTGCGGGGGCAAGGTCAGGCCGCGTCTGGCTGGACCACGCGTGCGTGGTCGTCGTCGTACTGCGCGTCCTCGAGGCGACTCTTCATCCGGGCAACCTTGAAGATGACCAGACCATAGGCGGCCTTGGCGAGAATGTCCGCCACGCTGTACCCGGCCTGTCGTAGAACGAAGCCGTTTGCGCCGCCGAAGAAGCTACCGCCGATGATCGGGAACAGGTAGGCAATCGGGTAGACGGACCACAGGACGACGAGCGAGATGCGGAGCAATTTGATCGTTCCCACAACCTCCCGCGGTTGGCGGTCGAGGGACTTGCTCAGCTCGACGAACAGCACGTAGACGATGTAGATGAACGGAATCATCGAGAGTCCGCCCCACAGCGCACGGATACCGGTGCTCGTGGCAATCTCACCCGGGTAGCCGAGCAGGATCATCAGGGCCGAGGCAGGCACCAACTTGGTCAACAGCCCGCGCTGGTCCTTACGGCCCAGGGCCATGACAGCGATGGTCTCAACGAGCAGCAGCGGCACGGTGAGTAGCCAGTCGACGTACCGATAGGCCTCATTGAACTCCACGTTCGACAAGGCATGGGCGGCGGTGACGGTGGCGCCGGCTGGATAGCTGGCATTCAAGTTGTTAAATATTCTGAAGTAGTGGTACGCGGCAATACCACACACTATGGCCGAGACAACCAGCGCATTGCGGTAGCGCGGGGAAACCCGGTCACGGGAGAAGAGCAGGTAGATCGCCGTGAAGAGCATGGATGCGATCACTAGGGAAAAAAGGTTGTAGACAGTGGCGAACTGGCTTGAGGTGAGGGAAGAGATGTTGATGCCAGATGCTGTGACCATCGGCGCTCCTGGGTGATGCGGCGTCGTTGCCGCTTCCATTGCCCACCATGTGGCGGACCGGAAGATGGTAACTCGCTGAATGTCAAATCAGCAAGTTGTGCAACTTTGAGAGAAACTGCGGAGCTCAGCCGGTGCTGTCCTTGGTAGCTGCAGTGACAAGTTCATCGACTGCGCCTGCCAGGTCGGTGCAGCGGTGGGCACCGCCTACGTCGGCGCCGGCCCAGCCGGGCCCACCGACCACGATGGTGATGCGGCGGTGAGCCTTGGCAAGCATCGGAAGATCGGCCACCGCGGTGTCATCGGGGGTGGAGAGCCACACGAACGCGGCCAGCGCACGGGTGCGTTTTGCGGCGGCGACGAGGGCAGGTACCGGGGTGCGCGGCCCCAGTAGGCGTGAAGGGACGCCGCGCTCGGCCAACGCGGCCCGCACAGCGTGCAACGCCAGGACATGTTCGTCGCGGGGACCGGCGGCCAGCAGGACCGGCGGGTCCTGCGGTCGACCGATGACCTCGGCAACGTGCCGGACAAATGCCGTGCTGACTGCCTGGCTGAGCAGGTGCTCGATCTCGATGCCATTGCCGGTCCGCTGCCAGTACTCTCCCGCCGACACCAGCACCGGTCGGATCACGTCCTGCCACGTCGCCAGCGTGCCTTCGTCGCGCAGGGCCTGGATCACTGCATCCTCGACGGCCATCTCGTCCAGCCGGGAAGCGGCGCGGGCAACCCCGCGGGCTCGGGGCCCGGCACCCGGCACGGCGAGCACTGAGCCCCCGGCGCCCGAGCGCCGCGACGAGGGCCCCGTTGTCGGCGCAGGCAACGTCACGCCCAACTCGGTAGCAGCGGCGTTCGCCGGCGTCAGACCACTCACGACCGCGGTGTGCACGCGTTGCAACCGGGAAAGGTCGTCCATCGTGTATCGGCGGTGCCCTCCTGGCGTGCGGCCGGAGGCTGTCATCCCATAACGCGAACCCCACATGCGCACGGTGGACGGCGTGACGCCCAGCCGCCCCGCGACGTCCCCGACCGAAAGTAGCTCCACTCAAAGATCGTGGCACACGCCCCTGGCATGGTTCACAGCTGTCAGGACTCCTGGTCCGGTGGCGCCTGCTCGTCTCGTTCCGCCCACTCCAACAGGGTGTCCAAACCGAACGCCGTGTCGTCGATTTCCGAATGCAGGTCACCCAGTCGGCCGAACCGTTCAGGCATGGTCGCGATCGTCATGTCGCCTGGCTCGACGTCATCCACCTCGGACCACTGGATGGGCGCCGACACCGTCGCCTCGGGGTTGCCGCGCACCGAATACGCGCTCGCAATGGTGTGGTCGCGGGCGTTCTGGTTGTAGTCCACGAAGACGGCAGCAGGGTCACGGTCCTTGCGCCACCAGGTCGTGGTGATCTCCTTCGGTCCACGGCGTTCGAGCTCGCGGGCAAAGGCGAACGCAGCACGGCGTACATCGGCGAACTCCCACCGTGGCTCGATGCGCACGTAGATATGCAGACCCGAGCCCCCGGAGGTTTTTGGGAAGCCACGGATGCCGAGCTCGTCCAGCACCTCGTGCGCCAGGTACGCGGTGCGGCGGACCGCGTCGAAGGAAGCCTCTGGCATCGGGTCCAGGTCGATGCGCCACTCGTCGGGCCGCTCGGTGTCGGCGCGCCTGGAGTTCCAGGGATGGAACTCCACAGTCGACATCTGCACGGCCCAGAGGACACTGGCCAACTCTGTGACGCACAGCTCGTCGGCGGTGCGGTTCCAGCGAGGGAAGTGGATCTGCACTGTTTCCAGCCACTCCGGGGCACCGCGTGGCACCCGCTTCTGATGCACCTTCTCGCCCTCGACGCCCGTCGGGAAGCGGTGCAGCATGCATGGTCGCTCCCGCAGCGCCCGGACAATCCCGTCGCCGACGGAGAGGTAGTAGTTCGCCAGGTCGAGCTTGGTCTCCCCGCGGCCGGGGAAGTAGACGCGGTCGGGATTCGACACGCGTACCGTGCGGTCTCCGACTTTCAGCTCGACTGCAGGGCTACCTTTGCTCGCCATATCTCAGGAACCTACCGCGGCGCTGCGTGGGCACGTGTACGCACATTGCGCACTGTTGTCCCGAACTGTCGTCCTACGGGTGGGGTGTGCGAGTTGCCGCGCATCCGCTGGGCGTCATGCAGTGGATATGCTCGCGGTTTCATCCGCTGATTCCCAGGTGCGCGCCCGCCGGGGACCCCGACGAGCTGAGCAGGTGCGACATGAAGAGAAGAAAGTTGATCTTCTGCATCGGGCTCAGCATTGCCTCGGTCGGTGCTGGATACGGCATATGGGGCGTGGTGCTGTTGAGTCGAGGGGGTGACAGCGCCAATATCGGCTCAGGGATCGCAATTCTGCTGGGTGGGGTGCTGCTGTTGCTGGGTGCCGCAGCCATGTTGTCGACGCGGGTCTTTCGCAGGCGAAGCGCAAAATCGCCCCTGCCGGTGCGGCGATCTACGCCCGAATAGCTTCATTCTTGCCCGATATCGGGCAAATTCGTGCATGTGATGGGATTTCGCAGCAGAATCGACGGGTGCCAGACGAAGAAATCGTCCGGCGGGTCGCTGAAACGAGCGGACTGTCGGAGGCTGAAGCGACGCGTGTCGTCGATGACGTGATTGCCTGGTATGCCGAGCCGGTCGAGCAGTTCGTCCGGCGCCGCCACGCTCATCACCAGACCTACGGCAAACGCAACGAGGCGATCTTCGACCTCGTTGCTGCCGAGCTGGCGGCCAGAGTCGTTGCGGCACCAGAACTCTCAGCCCGGCAGGTGCGCCGGATCATCTATGGATAGGACACCCCTCCATGTGCGGAATCGTCGGATACATCGGGTCGGGCCAGGCTGCTCCAGTGCTGCTGGAAGGGCTCACCCGGCTGGAGTACCGCGGCTACGACTCCGCCGGTATGGCGCTGCTGACCGCCTCCGGTGCGAAGGTATTCCGCGCCGTCGGTCGGGTGCGTGATCTGCAGGAGGCGCTGCCCAAGCGGCTGTCCGCCAAGGTCGGGATCGGGCATACCCGGTGGGCGACACACGGACCTGCCACCGAGATCAATGCGCACCCGCACCGCAGCGCCGATGGGCGAATCATGCTCGTCCACAACGGCATTGTGGATAACGCTATTGCGTTGCGTGCCGAGCTGACTGCGGCCGGAGTCGAGTTCGTCTCCGACACCGACACCGAAGTGCTGGCCCACCTGATCGGCCGTTCGACCGCAGACTCGCTGGAGGACCGGGTGATCGAGACCCTGGGCCGGATCACCGGAACGTACGCGATCGCGGTACTGGATGCGCAGCTGCCCGACCGGATCGTCGTCGCCCGGCAGGGCTCGCCGTTGATCCTCGGGATCGGCGATCACGAGATGTTCATCGGCTCCGATGCCTCCGCCCTGGTGCGCCACACCTCCCAGGTGATCCACCTCGACGACGGTGAACTCGCGACCGTCACGGCCGGCGGTTACGAGACCTACACGATCGATCACGCACGCACCTCCAAGCAGCCCGAGGAGCTGACCCTGCGAGCCGAGGAGCTGCAGCTCGAGGGGTACGACACGTTCCTGCACAAAGAGATCCACGAGCAGGCGACCTCCCTGGAGCGCATGCTGTCGGGTCGGTTGGACGACCGGTTCGCCACCGCGCGCCTCGATGGGCTCGGCCTGGATGCCCGGGACCTGCGTCGTTTCCGCCGCATCAAAGCGATCGGCTGCGGTAGTTCGTACTACATCGGTCAGCTCGGCGCGTCGATGATCGAGGACCTCGCCCGCATCCCCGCCGACGCCGAAGCGGCGTCCGAATTCCGCTACCGAAACCCGATCATCGAGACCGACACGCTCTATGTCGCGGTCAGCCAGTCGGGCGAGACCGCGGACACTCTCTTCGCGGTGCGCGAGATCCAACGCAAGGGCGGCCGGGTCGTCGGCCTGGTCAACGTGGTCGGATCGACGATCGCCCGCGAGTGCGATGGCGGGATCTACCTGCACGCCGGCCCGGAGATCAGCGTCGCGTCGACGAAGGTACTGACACACATGGGCGTCGGCTTCGCGCTCCTGGCGTTACTACTGGGACGGGTGCGCGACCTGTCGTACGCCGATGGCGCCCGGATCGTGGCCGGGCTGCGGGCGTTGCCGGGCCAGATACAAGACGTGTTGGATACCGAGGAGGAGATCGCGCTGGTCGCCAAAGAACTCGCGCAGGCGCCGTCCTCCTTCTTCATCGGCCGCACCCGCGGGTATGCCGTGGCGCGTGAGGGTGCCCAGAAGCTGAAGGAGATCAGCTACCAGCACGCCGAGGCCTACCAGGCCAGCGAACTGAAGCACGGCCCGCTGGCGTTGATCTCGCCGCTGATGCCGACGGTCGCCATCGTGCCGGACGACGAGTTGATCGAGCGCAACGTCGGCGCCCTGCACGAGATTGCCGCCCGCAACGGCCCGGTCATTGCGATCACCCACCCGGGAGTCGACTTCGGCGACCTGAGGGTGCAGCGCATCGTCGTACCGCATGGGGAGATCGAACTGGACCCGATCCTGATGACGATTCCGCTGCAGTTGTTGGCGTACCACGCGGCAAGTGCCCTGGGCAGGGATATCGACCGACCACGCAACCTCGCCAAGTCCGTCACCGTGGAATGAGCGCCGGACTACTGGCGCGGGGGTAGGCGGACTCGCCGGTCGAGAGTCGGGAAACTTGTGAGGTCATGCTGTGCCGCGACTCGGCTAACATCGAAATTGGTTACTCGTGCCTCACGCCATCACCCGAAGGAGTGCCATGAGCACCACTGTCCGCCAGCGCGTCAGTCTCTTCGATGTCGCCAAAGGCGGCCTGTTGGCCCTGCCCGAGCTGCGTCACACCGTTACCAAGGGGCCAGGGCTGACGCTCAGGCCCAGTGCGGTGATGTCGATCGGGTCGGTGTTCCAAAAAGAGGCCGCGGCCCATCCGCAGCGTCCCTTCCTCAAGAGTGGCGACCGGGTCATCAGTTACGGCGATGCCAATGCGCAGGTCAACCGGTACGCCTACACGTTGATCGGCGCGGGGGTGCGGCGCGGGGACGTCGTGGGCCTGTTGGCGGTCAACGACATCGAGAACATCCTGATCTTGCTCGCGACCGTCAAGCTCGGCGCGGTGGCGGGTCTGCTCAACCATCACCAGCACGGTGAGGTGCTCGCGCACAGCCTCGGGATCCTCGGTGCTCGGGTGCTCGTCGTCAGTGATGACCTGCGCGACGACCTGGCCAGTGCGGGTGACGCCGTGGCCTCCCAACGTGTCCTGACGATGTCCGAGTTGCGTCAGATGTCACAGGGCGCCTCCACCGCAGACCCGAAGATCACCGCCCAGATCATCGCCAGTGAGCGCGCTTACTACATCTTCACGTCCGGCACCACGGGGATGCCGAAGGCATCGGTCATGACGCACTTTCGCTGGTTGAAGTCCTACAGCGGTCTGGGCGCGCTCGGTGTCCGGCTGGGTGGGCAGGACACCCTTTACTGCCCACTGCCGCTCTACCACAACAACTCCGTGACGGTCGCCCTCGGAGCGGTGCTGCACGGCGGCGCAGCACTCGCAGTCGTCCCGAAATTCTCGGCGAGCCGTTTCTGGCAGGACTGTCGCAGATTCGACGCGACCTCCTTCGTCTACATCGGGGAGCTGTGCCGCTACCTGCTCGCGCAGGAACCGTCGCCGGACGACACCCGACACAAGGTGCGCGTCATCGTCGGCAACGGTCTGCGAGCCGATATCTGGAAGGAGTTCCAGAGCCGGTTCGCGATCACGCGGATCGCCGAGTTCTACGGCGCCAGCGAATGCAATATCGCCTTCATCAATGCCCTGGACGTCGACGAGACGGCAGGTATCTGCCCGCTGCCGCACAAAGTGGTGGTCTACGACGACGAGTCGGGTCAGCCGCAGCGCAACGCACGTGGCCGGCTGCAGGCCGTCCGGGTCGGGCAAATCGGTTTGCTGCTCGCGAAGGTGACCGATCGCCAGCCGTTCGACGGGTACACCGACGACAACGCCTCGGAGGCCAAGCTGATCCGTGACGGTTTCAGGACCGGCGACTGCTGGTTCAACACCGGCGACCTCGTTCGCAAGCAGGGCATGCAGCATGTCGCGTTCGTGGACCGGGTCGGCGACACCTTCCGGTGGAAGGGTGAGAACGTCGCGACCACGCAGGTCGAAGCCGCACTCGGACACGCGCCGGGTGTGCGGGACTGCGCGGTCTACGGCGTCGCGGTACCCGGGACCGACGGCAAGGCGGGGATGGCGGCGGTGCAGATGTCAGACGGTGCCGTCTTCGACGGCTCGGCGATGGCTGTCCACTTGATCGGCGCACTGCCGTCGTATGCCGTGCCGCTCTTCATCCGGCTGGTCGACTCACTGGAGGTCACCAGCACCTTCAAGAGCCGCAAGGTGCAGCTGCGTACCGAAAGCTTCGACGGTGCAGGACCGGACGAGGTGTGGGTGCTCAGCGTCGCGAAATACGTACCCTACAACGACGATTACCCCGCAGATGTCGCCTCGGGCAAGGCGCCCCGGTACCGCTGAGCCTCGTCCAGTGGCAGACAAAGTCATCGACCGGCGTAGGTATGAGTGCGCCACTGGGCAGGTTTGTCTGCCACTCGGGGTAGGGACGCAGCTCAGCGGTTGGTGACCAACGTGGCGACTTCGAGATGGCTGATCTCGTTGAAGGTCAACAGGTGCGGGCCGGTCTTGTCGATCTGCAACCGGGTCACGCCGGTGTTGAAGCCGGCCATCGACAACTCGCGCCAGGTCGGCTCGGGTTGCCCGCCGAGCAACCCGGTGACCAGCCAGGCGATCACCCCGATGGATGAGACGACCAGGGTGCGTTCACCGTCGGCGCCAACCAGCGACTCCAGCGCGCCTGAGACCCGCGTCGTGAATCCCTCGAAGGTTTCCGCGTAATCCTCGTCGTGCTCGCCGCCGGCCCAGCGCGTGATCGCCTGCAGGAACATGTCCTCGAACGCGGCCCGGGGTCGCAGGGTGCGCACCATGTCGGCCTTCATCACCAGCATGTTGCGGTACGCGGGACGGAAACCGGTGATGACCTCGACGTGGTCCATCTCGTTCCACGCGGGGTCGTAATCGACTTCCAGTTCGGCGGTGTCGTGTGACTGCGTGTCGTCCAGCTGCGCACCGACGAGGATCTCCGCAACGCTCTGACGGTGACGTTTCATCGTGCCGCAGACGATCCGGTCGGGCGCCCAACCGCGCCTGCGCAACGACTCGCCCAACGCGCGAGCCTGCTGATGCCCGACGGGTGACAACTGGTCGTAGTCGGCCTTGCCGAAAGATGCCTGTCCGTGCCGGACCAGGAAGACCGTGCGCGCCATACCGCAGATGATCCCATTGCGCCCGGCCTGCGACGATGTGGCCATGCGGTTGATGCTGATCCGGCACGGACAGACCCCTGCCAACGTCGCGGGCTCCCTGGACACGTTCCTGCCGGGGCCTGGTCTGACCGAGCTGGGCACCCGGCAGGCCGAGGCGCTGATCGGCGAGCTGGCGGGTGAGAACGTGCAGGCCGTTTTCGCCTCTGAGGCCACCCGTGCGCAGTTGACCGCCGCGCCCATAGCCGCAGCGCGCGCGCTGGGCGTCGAAGTGCTGCCCGGAGTCTTCGAGGTGCAGGCGGGAGCACTGGAGCGGCGCACCGACAAGACCAGCGTGCTGGCCTATCTCGACGTGCTGCGGCAGTGGCGCGACGGCGACCTGGACGCAGCAACTCCCGGCGGTGAAGACGGCCACCAGATGATGACCCGCGTCGATGCTGCCGTGCGGGAGATCTGCGCGCGCGGTCTGGAGTGCGCCGTGCTCGTCAGCCATGGTGCGCTGATCCGCACCTGGGCGGGCTGGCGTTGCCCGCAGGTGGATCAGCTGGGCGCCACACCGCTGGAGAACACCGGCATCGTGATCCTCGACGGCGATCAAAGGACGGGCTGGCGGCTGGTCTCATGGTCCGACCACCCCGCCGGAGGCCTGGAGGACGATCAGCCCGAGACCCCCGAAGCGGATCCGACGGGCGCAGGCTGACCGTAGGTCGGTTGCTGCCAGGAGGAGCCTCCAGTCCGGCGACGTCAGCGGACTGTAACGCCGATCGGTTTGTTCGCGAATGACGCCATGTGAGTCGGACCGTGAAAAGAGGCGTCCAACGACCAACTCGGCTTCCGCGCATTCCGCAACAGCGTCCTAGGCTCCGGGCGTGGAGATTCGCCCAGAACTGCCGACCGACGCCTCATCGGTTCGACGTGTGCATCGGATCGCTTTCGGCGATCACGGTCAGGTCGTCGGTGAGCTCGTGGCCGACCTACGTCAGCTCCTCACGACGGAGACCGGCCTGTCGTACGTTGCCGTTGAGGGCAGTGAGGTGGTCGGACACATCTTGTTCACCCCCGCCGTCTTGGACGCCCCGCGAGAGCTGGTGGCGGTACAAGTCCTCAGCCCCCTGGCTGTCCTGCCCACCTGCCAGGGCAGTGGCGTTGGCTCCGCCCTGGTCACGATGGGAATCCAGATCATGGCGGCGAGGTCGGTGCCGGTTGTGTTCCTCGAGGGCGACCCCGACTACTACTCGCGCTTCGGGTTCCTGCCCGGCGAGCATCACTGCTTTCGCAGGCCGTCGCTACGCATTCCCAAACCGGCCTTCCAAGCTCTCACGCTGCCGTCCTACGAGTCCTGGATGACGGGGACGCTGGTCTACCCAGATGCCTTCTGGCGCCACGACGCCGTGGGCCTGCGTGGAGCTGACCGCGTAGCAGAATGGTCCGATGGCCGAGATGAATCCCCCGCCGGGCCGCCTCAGCGGCGACCAGATCTCCGAGATGGACCTGCCCGACTGGCGCTCGATTCATGAGGCGCTGGAGTCTCGTTTCGACACCGGTGACTTCGTTCGTGGCCTGAAACTCGTGGCGGACATCGGCCAGGTAGCCGAAGAACTCAACCATCATCCGGACCTCGACCTGCGATACAGCCACCTCAACGTCCGGCTGATGAGTCACGACGTAACAGCCAAGACCTGGCGCGATGTGGAACTCGCCCGGAGGATCTCTGCGCTGGCTGCGGCCATGGGCGTGAGCGCTGACCCGCTGGCGGTGTCTCGGCTGGAGATCGGCCTGGACACCTGGGATGCCGATGAGATCAGGCCGTTCTGGTTGGCGGTGCTCGGTCTGCGTACGCACCCGCGATTCACCGATGACCTGGTCGACGCGGACGGCAATCTCGCGACGTTGTGGTTTCAGCACTGCGACGCCCACGACGAGCCAACCCAGCGGTACCACCTCGACCTGCGGGTGCCGCCTGAGGTTGCCGACGCGCGGATCGAGGCCGGCCTCGCCGCAGGCGGAACGCTGGTATCGGAAGAGAAGAAGCCACGCTTCGTCGTGCTGGCCGACCCACAGGGCAACAAGGTCTGTGTCTGCACCCAGATCGGTCGTAGCGACTGATGGCAGGGCCGACACCGCGCAGAAATTGTGCAGAAATTGTGCTGACGGACCTCACTCGGTCGAATCCGGCTCACCCCGAACGGATTTCGATGCTTGTCCTCCCACCCCTGCTACTTCGCGGGTTGCTCGGTCGTTGAGTGTGTCGACCAAGCACCGGCTTCGTACTCATCGATGAGGCCCGCTGCGCGGGGGGCGTCGACCAATCCGGGCAGGGTGCAGGTTAGATGCAGGTGTGAGCGACAGCGAAACCTATGCCCAGGTCGGCGATATCAAGGTCCGGTACGAGCGGCATGACGGCCCGGTGGACGGCCCGACGTTCCTGCTCGTGCACGGCCTGGGCGGCTCCCTGGACAACTGGGCCTCGGTCGTGCCGCTGCTGACGCATCGCGGCAGCGTCGTGAGTCTCGACCTGGGTGGCTTCGGGAAGACCCAGGTCGCGCCTCATCGGGCGGCTGTATCGGAGAATCTGAAGTTGCTGCACGCGTTCGCCCGGCAGGTCATCGACGGCCCGGTCGTGCTGGCCGGTAACTCGATGGGTGGCCTGTTGAGCGCTCAGTTGGCCGCCCGGGATCCGCAGCTGGTGAGCGGCGCCGTGTTGATCGACCCGGCCATCCCGGCGGTCTTCCGCGGGTACCCGCATCGCGAGGTGATCCGCGGTTTCGCGATGACGACGCTGCCGGGCCTGTCCCGCATCGCCGCGCGCCGCCTCGCCGCAAGCACCGTGCGGCAGGAGGTCGAGCGCACCATCGCCATGGTC
>JALYUK010000392.1 GCA_030853805.1 Actinomycetota bacterium
CGCGACCAGTCCCCCTCTGCAACCTCTTCCGTACTGGCTCCCACCAGGTTCGTGCCCGGTACTTCTCCGCTCTGCTGGGAGCGCGTCTCAGGTCCAAGCTCTGCTTCGAACGGGTATTCCTGCGAGGTGGTATTTGGTTCCACCGTGTCAACGGTCTGGGAACCATCGTCCGATTGTTGACGTCGACCACGGTTTCGGGCAAGCAAAGCATCGAGAGCCCCGACTACCAGCAACGCCAGCACTGCGCCGAAGATGAAGGCTGCGATCGCAGCACGGATCTGGCTCTTGCGCACCACGGTTGGCTTATTATTTTGGACAATGATCGTGCTTGTGATCCGCTCTGCCGCAGGCACGTTCGAACGTGCCTGCAAATTCGTCAGAGTCTCCGGGATCGCAGCGAGGAGAAAGTTGGAAGCGCGCTTAGCGTTCGTGGGTGTTTTGGCGGTGACAGTTGCGATGATAAGCGGAGCCGGACTCGCGGGGTCTGCCCCCCCGGTCACCGTCGCGGAGATTCCCAAAGCCCGCATCGCGTCAGATGTCTTCGGACCGAGGACGCCCGCTGACACTACGTCCACGGCACCGTTGAGGGTACTCAGCCCCAGGTAGGGGTTATTGCGTTGTGGCGATGATGACGACGGCGGAAGGAGGAGCGATTCCGTGACGAGCGTGTATTGAGGGCCAATTTGAACGTACACCCCCACACACATCGCTGCCGAGAGCAATACCCCCATCACAACCCAGTGCCATCTACGTAATAGTGAACGCCACATCTCAGCCATCAACATTGCGCTGTTATCTCCCTCTCGTTCCCGAGTAATCTCCGGACTATTTCAAGGACAATCCTCAGCATCTCAAGGCACTGGCAGAACCACCCGTTTACCTGGGTCGGCAATTTCTGGTTTCCGATTGGACCCCAAAGCCGACCTGTTGTTACGCAAACCCGCTGCCCGTTCAGAAACATAGGCGTGCACGACATTGACGGCAGCAGCTGTCAGTCCGAGCCCCAACAACAGGACTGTCAGTAATGCTTTGTAGGGGCTCCCCTGAAGGTAGGCGGGATTTGGCCCCGCCAGAATGGTTAGCGTGGTGATTTGTGCACTTGGCGCCACATCTGATGCCGCCTGTTTCGTACGAAGATCTCTGTTGATCTCGTTCACCAAAGTTGTTATCCGGCCGGATACATCTCGGCTCGTTGGCCCTACTACCTCAACGCGGAGAACAGGCTCGTCGAAATGATTATTCCATTGATTTCCGTCGTTCCACATTGTTACTCGACTCCCGCGACGCACACCGGCATCAGCCAGCGTGATGTCCTGCGATGTGAACCGGACATGGTTCGTTCCGCTCACCGCGCGTTGAACAATACTGGCGGTACTGATCAGCGAGTTACCGTCCGTGAGTGGGTTCGCGTGGGCAACAAACGGGCGAATGAAAAGGACCCGGGCATTCGTGTAGTAGACGCCTCGGTGGCCGTGCACCACCGCCCCCGCTGTCGCGGTGGATACAAGCCCTAGAGCGACGATGAACCAGAGACGGCGGCAGGCCACAAGAAATCGCCACACCGCCGAATCCCGACCATACATGCGACGAGTGTGTCATCGCATTGGTCGACTAACCCACTTATTTCAGCGGGGCCCAGTCAGTCCCGCGCAGTCAATTCGCTGGCTATGTCGTGGATGAGGCGTGGCACGAACTGAGCGTCCTGTAGTTGACCGGATCTTGGCTGATGATGAGCGCCAACAGCTTCTCAGGTGAGTAGGCGTTGCCAACATAGTTCTCGCTGGGCAGGCAGGCTGACCACGTGTACCGGATCGCCGATCATCCTCCTGACGAACTCGAGCCCTCTCATACCGCAATCCCGCCCACAGAGGAAAAGTGAGCTTCGTGAGGGGATGCCGCGAATCGGCGGATGAGGTCCGCACGAATAGCCCCCAGGGCCCAGTTCTGCCCCTCCTGGGTCATCAGCGGGTGGTCGACCTCAGCAGATTCAAGCAGTGAGTACCTCCCCGAACGGCGCCAGCGCCACGCATGCAGTCCACTCCAGAAAACGCTCTCGCGAAAGTGCCGACCGTCGTTAGGGCTCATCACCAGTACCACTATCGTTCCACGCCGGACCAACCCAGCCACAGCCGCCAGGGGCGCGTTCCACACCGTGACCTGTCGGTAGATCCGCCACATCAGCGCGGCTGATCGTGGCCAACGGTCTCCGGTCTTCTGAAAAGCCCAACCGGCTGGGCGTGCAGCAAGCCGGCGCGGATCAGCAAGATTTGACCTACGGCTGATTACCCCGACATGCAGGACCACGTTGATGGCATAGACCGCAACCACCGGGCGGTAGAACGCGGCTTCCATAGCACTGTACGCACCGGTGCACAGTCCGATCACGACCAGCGGGCTGTGCTCCAGCATCGGGCAGGACAGCGCATCCGGCAGGTCGACCAACCATTCGCGCGCGTAAAGGGTGCCGAATTGTTGGCCCTCGTGAGTGGGGCTGTCGCCTGTCCCACTCTGGTCCATTCGGAGCACGCGAAAACCGTCGTCCGCCCACTCCCGAGAGGAGTCCACCCATCGGCGGCCCGGCCCCGTGTGACGATCATTTGCGACGTTGATCATCACCACAAGAACCGGCTTGTCCACTGTCTCCGGCTCGGACAGGATGCCGAAAAGTCCGGCAGAGCCCAATTCAACGACCCGTTCGCTGACCAGCACCCCCGTGTCGTTGCGAAAGGTCACGGTCGGCACGAGGACCTGACTGATGCGCTGAGGATGGCCGGTCGAGCGTTCCGCCAACCAGTCCACCACACGCGCCATCGTTTGTGCTGGTACGGCGGATTCCGTCATGGGTACGTCGAGCAGATCAAGTTGTTCCCCCGTCGCTGCCCACTCCACCCCCGGGCCGGCCAAGCGCTTGCGCAGCCCCCGCGGAGGCGGACGATCGTCCCGCACAATGACGAGCAGTTGGGACGCGATCGGGCCAGGGCCTAGGGATGCGACGTCGAGAGATCGTAGTTCGGCAGCTGTCTCTGCAGAATACTGATACCCCGGGGTATTCACGGCTCCAGCAGGCGGCTCGGTCATGCTTGGGCGGCGAGCATGGCCTTCACGAAGCATTCCCTTGCCGGACACCGGATCCCATAAAACGAGGCCATCAATCTCGATGAGCCCCTCGTAGGCTGCAACTGCCGCCAGCGTCGCACCGATTCGCATGCCGACGACGACCACAGCGGTAGCACCGGCCTCTTTCAGTGAGAGAACGGCATCGGTCACACTGGCCAACCATGCGTCGAGCCGACCCGGATCGGACCACCGACCCAGTGAGTCACCAGTGCCCTGGTAGTCGAATCGCAAAGACGCAATGTTGCGATCGGCCAGAGCCCAGGCCAGCTGGCGAAAGGTCTCGTGAGCGTTGTGCTCCTCTTCGCCGATCGGTGGGCACATCACAACTCCCAGAAAGGCGTTCCTATCCACCGGGGTGCACAGCCATCCGAACAAAGATCTTTTCGACGGCCCGAACCAGCCAGGGTCATCCATCACGTCGCCCGCCTCGCTCCATCCGGCACCCTAAAAGGTTGTTCATGACTCGCACAGACCCGCGCGGCATCTCGGTTCCGTCACCGAGCTGTCCCAATCCAACTGACACTGGAGCACCTCGAACCAGATGGAACCATGAGTCAGATTGCATGCGATATGCAAGGTGACAATTACCTCATGCGCAAATCTTTCCGTTGTCAACGTAAGTCGCCACAGTTCGGCGGGATCCATTCCATCCGTTCCGATTCGCCCACAGCCACGGGTCACGTTCCACCCCCGCAGCCGCTGTCCTGGTAACCAAACGGCCCGGCACAATTCTCGGTTGCCCCGGTCAACTAACGCGGCCACGATGAGGCCGTAAGCAGGTGCTCCGAATCTATGCGCGCAGCTGAGTTCGCAGAACGCGCCGAAGGTTGTCGCCATCTCGATCTCGTCACCGCCGCCACTCATCGACGCCTCCGGACTTGCCGAGTCACCGACGTACTCGCCGTCAACGAGCAG
>JALYUK010000400.1 GCA_030853805.1 Actinomycetota bacterium
CGACCCCACCGACGACGACCCCGCCGACAACCGTGCCGCCGACGTCGCCGATCTGGCGCCCGGATCCACCGATCCGCACGGTCAATCCGCCCGTACCGTCCCAACCCAGCGCAGGTCCTTCGGGGTCGACAACGACGCAGTCCCCGAGTGTCGCGACGTCCAGCAGCGACGCGTCTGGCTCGGGAACTGCTTCGTAGGGCATCGACCGGAGGCTGCGTCGCAGGTCACTCGTGATGGCCCGCCTATGATTGCGCGCATGGTGCTGGCGCAATCGCAGGACAATTCGCTTCCGCCGATCTTCGGTCCGCTCGGCCTTACGTATGACGACGTGCTGCTGTTGCCGAACGAGACCGACGTCATTCCGAGCGAGGTCGACACGACCAGTGCGCTCACCAGGGGGATCAGCCTGAGGGTGCCGCTGGTGTCTGCGGCGATGGACACGGTGACCGAGTCCAGGATGGCCATCGCGATGGCGCGGCAGGGCGGCATCGGGGTGCTGCACCGTAATCTCTCGATCGCCGATCAGGCCGATCAGGTCGACCTCGTCAAACGCACCCAGACCGGGATCATCGACCGGCCGGTGACGATCGGCGCCGACGCCACCCTGGAGGAATTGGACGAGATCTGCGGGCGGTACCGCGTCTCAGGGCTGCCGGTCGTGGATTCGCAGAACCGGTTGATCGGCATCATCACCAACAGGGACCTGCGGTTCACCCCGCTGGCGGAGTGGGCGACCACGAAGGTCGACGACATCATGACCCGGCCGCCGTTGGTGACCGGCCCGACCGACATCGCCCGTGACGCCGCGGCCGATCTGCTGCGAGCGCACAAGCGGGAGCGGTTGCCCCTGGTCGACAGTGACGGCCGCCTGACCGGGTTGATCACGGTCAAGGATTTCGTGAAGTCCGAGCAGTTCCCGCTGGCGTCCAACGACGAGCACGGTCGGTTGCTGGTGGCCGCGGCTATCGGGTACTTCGGGGACGCGTGGGAGCGGGCGACGACGTTGGTCGAGGCCGGCGTCGATGTGCTCGTCCCTGATGTGGCCAACGGCCATGCCCGGTTGATGCTGGACATGATCCGCAAGCTGAAATCGGACCCGGCTACCCGTCACGTGCAGATCCTGGGTGGCAACGTCGCGACGTACGAGGGCGCCAAAGCCCTGGTGGACGCAGGAGTGGATGGCGTCAAGGTGGGTGTCGGCCCAGGATCGATCTGCACCACGCGGGTCGTCGCCGGTGTCGGCGTACCCCAGATCACTGCGGTGTACGACGCAGCGCGTGCCGCACGGCCGGCGGGCGTTCCGGTCATCGCCGACGGCGGCCTGCAGCATTCCGGCGATATCGCCAAGGCACTGGTGGCGGGTGCGAGCGCGGTCATGGTGGGTTCGCTGCTGGCCGGGTGCGAGGAGAGTCCCGGGGAGTTGCAGCTGGTCAACGGCAAGCAGTTCAAGACCTACCGGGGGATGGGCTCACTGGGCGCGATGGCCTCGCGCGGTAAGAAGTCGTTCTCCAAGGACCGCTACTTCCAGGCCGACGTGACCAGCGACGACGAGATCGTGCCGGAGGGTATCGAGGGCCGAGTCGCGTACCGCGGGCCGTTGGGCGCCGTCACCCGTCAGCTCGTCGGTGGCCTGCACCAGTCGATGTTCTACGTGGGCGCTCGCACCATCCCTCAGTTGCAGGAGCGGGGTCGTTTCGTCCGAATAACAGCTGCCGGGCTGAAGGAAAGTCACCCGCACGACATCCAGGGAATCGTCGAGGCGCCGAACTACACAACCCGCTGACGTGGCTGGCGGCTACCCTGTCGCACGTGACTGAGATTGAGATCGGCCGCGGCAAGCGCGGGCGTAGGGCCTATTCCTTCGACGACATCGCAGTGGTGCCCTCACGGCGGACCCGCGACCCCGAGGAAGTCTCGGTGACCTGGCAGATCGACGCCTACCACTTCGACCTGCCGGTGATGGCCGCGCCGATGGATTCGGTGATGTCACCCAAGGCGGCGATTGCCTTCGGCCAATTGGGTGGTCTTCCGGTCCTGGACCTTGAGGGGCTGTGGACCCGCTACGAGGACCCGGAGCCCTTGCTGGCCGAGATCGCTTCACTGGACCCGGCGAACGCCACCGCGCGAATGCGCGATATCTATGCTTCGCCGATCCGCCCCGACCTGATCGAGTTGCGCCTCAAAGAGATTCGCGCATCCGGTGTCACCGTTGCGGGAGCTCTCTCCCCGCAACGTACCCAGGAGCACTGGCGCACAGTCATCGACGCGGGGGTCGACCTGTTTGTGATCAGGGGCACCACGGTCTCGGCCGAGCACGTGTCCGGTCGGGCCGAGCCGCTGAACCTGAAGCGCTTCATCTACGAGTTGGATGTGCCGGTCATCGTCGGCGGGGTCGCGACCTACACCGCGGGTCTGCACCTGATGCGTACCGGTGCAGCAGGCGTACTGGTCGGTTTCGGTGGGGGAGCAGCGCATACCACCCGGCGTACTCTCGGCATTCACGCGCCGCTTGCGTCCGCGATCGCGGACATCGCCGCCGCCCGACGCGACTACATGGATGAGACCGGCGGGCGGTATGTGCACGTCATCGCCGATGGTGGCCTGGGCACCAGTGGTGATGTGGTCAAGGCGGTCGCCTGTGGTGCTGACGCGGTGATGCTGGGTGCGGCGTTGGCCCGATCGACCGAGGCGCCGGGCCGGGGGTTCCACTGGGGGTCCGAGGCCCATCACCCCGATCTGCCACGCGGTGAGCGGGTCGAGGTGGGCACGGTCGGCACGTTGGAGCAGGTCCTGACCGGGCCCGGTCAGTCGGCTGACGGCACGACCAACCTGGTCGGCGCTCTACGGCGGGCGATGGCGACCACCGGGTACTCCGACCTCAAGGAGTTCCAGCGCGTCGAGGTCGTCGTCGCGCCCTACCAGCGCAGCTGACCCGGGATGCAGTACGCCGGTAGGTGTGCGGTTTACGTCGGTGACCCTTGCAATAGCGAGGGTCACCGACGCAAACCGTCCACCCCGGCCGAACAAGGCGCTCGTCCCTACTCGTCGTGCCAGGTGCGCCACAGCGCGGCGTAGGCCCCGTTGGCCGCGACCAGCTCGGCGTGCGATCCGATCTCGCTGATCCTGCCGTCCTCGACCACCGCGACGCGGTCGGCGTCATGCGCGGTGTGCAGCCGGTGCGCGATGGCGACCACCGTGCGCCCCGCGAGCACCGCGTTCATCGACCGCTCCAGGTGGCGTGCTGCTCGCGGATCCAGCAGTGAGGTGGCTTCGTCCAAGACCAGCGTGTGCGGGTCGGCGAGTACCAGACGGGCCAGCGAAAGCTGTTGTGCTGCAGCGTCGGTCAGCGTCTGACCGCCCTGTCCGATGCGGCTGTCCAGACCATCGGGCAGTTGTGATGCCCAGGGCAGCGCATCGACCGAGGTCAGCGCCGACCAGAGCTGCTCATCGCTCGCACCGGGGTCGGCGAGTACCAGGTTGTCGCGCAGAGTGCCCACGAAGACGTGGTGCTCCTGCGTGACCAGCGCGACCTCACCGCGCAGGTCATCCAGCGGTAACTCGACCAGTGGAACGGTGCCCACGGTGACGCTGCCCGAGCCAGGTCCGTCGATCCCGGCCAGCAATCTGCCGAGGGTGGACTTGCCCGCGCCGGATGGTCCGACGATCGCGACGCGCTCACCCGGTTGCAGATCCAGGTCGATGCCGTGCAGCACCTCGCGCCCGCTGCGGTAGGAATAGCGCACCGCGCTGGCCACCAGATGCGAATCCACCGGCTGCCCGTCGCCCACGGTGCGATCCGGCGGCAACGCCTCGATACCGATGATGCGAGCCAACGCGCTGGTACCGACCTGGATCTCGTCCAACCAGGTCAGCAGCTCATCGACGGGGTCGCCGAGGGCCAGCGCATAGAGCACGATCGTGATGACCTGGCCCAGGCTCGCGTGACCCTGGTTGACGAGATAGCCGCCCCACAGCAGGCTGACGCCCACGGGCAGCACCGCGCCGAGGTCGACGGCCGGGAACCACCACATCCGTAGCTTGAGCGTGTAGATCTCGGCATCCCACATACCGCGCATCGCCTGGTGCAGACGCGTGCGCCGCACCCCCTGCAGGGACAGCGCGTCGATGGTGCGAGCCCCTTCGACATTCTCGGTCACCATGCCGTTGGTCACGGCGTAGGAAGCGCGCTCGCGGGCATAACCGGGACCGGCGAACCGCAGATACCGCTTCGTGGACAACGCCAACAACGGTGCGGTCACGAGCAACGAGAGCGCGACCAACGGGTTGACCAGGAACGCGGCGACGAGGGTCAGCAGCGACGTCACCGCCGCCACCAGCGTCGTCGGCACCCCGAACCGCACGGCGTAGGAGAGCGCGTCGACGTCGTTGGTGGTACGTGACACCAACTCCCCGGTGCCCGCGCTTTCGACGGTGGACAGCGGCAGCGCGAGCACCCGGTCGATGAAGCGTTCGCGTAGATCTGCGAAGACGGTTTCACCGAGGATGAACGCCGACCGCCGCGCCCACCAGGTCAGCACGGTCTGCACCACGACAACGGCCAGCAGAGCGAACCCGAAGCGGTCGATGCTCGCATTGTCGATGCCGTGCGAGAGTCGCCCGATCAGCTCGCCGAAGAGCCGCGGAGAGATCAGACCGACGACTGCAGCGAGGGCATGCAGGGTGACGGTCGTGATCAGCGCGCGTCGATGACTGCGCATGAGCATCGCGGCATGCCGGCGAACGGTCGGTCCGTCCGCGATCGGCAACGTGGACGCCGGTGTCGTGGTCGGCTTCTCAGCGGTGGGCAGGCTCATCGGCGTCCTCCTCCCCACGCAGTACGACGCGTCGGTAGGCCGCACTGTCACGGCTCAGCTCGGCGTGGGTGCCCACCGCAGCGATCTGCCCCTCCTGCAGGAGCAGTACCCGATCGGCCCGGTCCAACAGCAACGGACTGGTCGCCATCACGATGGTCGTGCGGCCGTGGCGGGCGTCGTGCAGGCGGGCAGCGATACGAGCCTCGGTGTGGGCGTCCACCGCGCTGGTGGGCTCGACGAGCACGAGGGTCTGCGCATTCGTCAACAGGGCGCGCACGAGGGCGAGGCGTTGTCGCTGACCGCCGGAGAAGGACCGGCCGCGCTCCTGCACCCGAGAGTCCAGGCCGTCGTCCAGGGCCAGCAGTACGTCGTGGGCGTCGGCAGCGCTGAATGCCGCTGCGATCTGGTCGGCGGTGCTCCTGCCGGCGGGGTCCAGTTCATCGCGCAACGTTCCCGCGAAGAGGTGCGGGTCGATCTGCGAGACCACGATGCGCGAGCGCACCTCGGCCACGGCTACCTGCCCTATCGGTACGCCGCCGAAGGTCACCCCGGTCTCGGAGGGGTCGGACTGGCCGAACCGGCCCAGCCGGTCCGCCAGTGCAGCGGCATCGGCGGGCACATCACACACCACGGCGGTCAGCAGTCCGGGCGCGAACTGGGCACCGGTCCCCGGATCCACCAACTGCTGCAGACCGGTGGGCAGCCGGCGGGTCGTCGACGTCTCTCCCAGGTGCTCTGAGTGGAGGTGGTCGCCCTGAATCTGCAGGACCTTGATGATCCGGTCGGCGGCGACCCGGGTGCCGAGGAATTTGCCGGTCATCTCCGTCGCCGTGGACAGCGGGATGACCAGGAAGGTGGAATATCCGTAGAACGCCACGAGCTGACCGGGTGTCAGCGAGCCATCGTGCACGGCACGGGCACCGAGCCAGGTCACCACCACCATGAACAGGCCCGGCAGCAGCACCTGGGCCGAGTCCAGGGTCGACTGCGGTGCAGCGACCCGCACGCCCTCGCGGCGGACCCGTTGGGACTGCTCGGCGTACCGGCGGCGGAAGGTGTCCTCGCCGCCGATCCCGCGCAGTACCCGCAGTCCGACGACGGTGTCGGCACCCAACTCGGACAGCTTCCCGGACTGCTCGCGTTGATCGGCCTGGCGACGCTGCAGGGGTCGGATGACACCCGCGAGGCTCACCAGCAGGATCGGGACGCCGAGCAGCACCACCAGCCCGAGTTGCATCGAGCTGCGCAGCAGAATGACGGCGACCACGAGATAGGCGACGATCGATCCGGCGAACCGGGCGAACACATCGAAGGACTGGGCGAACCGGCCCGCGTCGGTGGCTGCGCTCGCGACGACCTGACCGGTCGGCATCGCCCGGGGCAGCGCCTCACCGGTATCGGTCGCGTGCTCACCGACCAGTTGCATGCATCGGAACGCGGCCTGCAACCAGTTGAGGACGGCAAACCGGTGGCGCAGGGTACCGACGCAGGCGCTGAGCACGCCGAGACCGATCAGGACCAGAGACCAGGTGAGCAGCGCGCCCAGGTCGTGATCGCGGATACCCGCGTCGGTGCCTCTGCTGATCACGGCGGGCATCAGCGCGAGGCTCAGCATCCAGACGATCCCGCACGCCACCCCGAGCGTGACCGTGCGCCACTGCATACGGGCGGTCCAGAAAATGAACCGATCCGGCGAGCGCAGGTCGGGGGTGCCCGGGTCGTCGTACGGCAGCGATTTCATAGCGTCCCTCAGCGTAGATCGAGGCCGGTTCCACCCGCGAATGGTTTTCCGTGGTCCTGCTCAACCGTGCGAGGGGCTCGACCGGCGCCCCGGTCGGTAAGGCACAGGTGGCAGCGCCACAATGGGAGATATGCTCCGCACTGCCTTGACGACCCGGCTGATGGGTCTGTTCGCGCTGATGGTGGCGTTGGTGGTTGCGTTCATCTTCCTGGGGATCTGGCAACTGGATGTCGCCCGCAGCGCCGGCCACGGCGCCGCAAACGCCCAGATGCAGGACCGCCCCACGGTGTCGATCACCGCCGCGATGCAACCGGCTCAGAGTTTTCCCCGCGACGGATCGTTGCGTCCGGTGCGCGCGACCGGCCATTACGACGCCTCCCGCCAGGAGATCGTCGCGGGCCGCACCCTGAACGGTGTCCCCGGATTCTGGGTGCTGACGCCACTGGTACTGGACGCGAACGGGGCGCGACTGGGGGTCATCCGCGGGTTCGTCACCGACCCGAAGGGTGTGCCGGCACCCCTGACCGGCACCGGTCAGGTCACCGTCGACGGTGCGTTGGCTCCTGGGGAGTCACCGGATGCGACCCCTCACCCGCCCGGGCAGATCGGGGCGATCAACCTTGCCGTACTCGCCAATACGTGGGGTGGCACGGTCTACAACTCGTTCATCTTCGCGACCAGTGAGACGCCGACAGCGACCGCTGCGCCGATCCAGCAGTTCCCGCCGCCACAGCCCGGCGGCGGCGGATTCCACCTGCTGAACGCCGGGTACGCCCTGCAATGGTGGGCATTCGCATGCTTCGCGGTCTACGTGTGGGTGCGCATGGTGCGCGACGAATACGCCTTGACGCAGGCCACCCAGCTGGCGCTGAGGCGCAGCGGGGAGAATGAGCACGTGCACGATCACGACGATGCTGTTGCGTCGCCGTTCGCCGAGACGAAGGATCAGCAGTGAGCGAGCAGACCCCACAGGTGACGGCCACCGCCGGGAGGACGCTGATCGATCCTGACAAATCCCGCAAAGCGCTGACCTTCTTCAAGATCATGGCGGTGATTGTCGGACTCGGGCTACTACTGCTGACCGCGCAGGTCATCCTCAAGTACGCCTTCGACAACGGCGCGCTCGACTGGTGGCCGCAACCGCACGGCCTGGTCTACATCGTCTACATCGCCGCGACGGTGAACCTGTCGTTCAAGATGCGGTGGGGGCTGCTGAAGATGGTCGGGGTCATCCTCGCCGGGTGCATCCCGTTCCTGTCGTTCTACATCGAGCGTAAGGTCAGCGCGAATGTCGAAGGTGAGCTCACCGGCCTGGCCGCTGAGCGTTCGTCCTCGACTGCTGCCGCTGCGTAGTCTTGCCCGCGTGACCGCGCCCCTGCAGGAAAATCCTGTCCTCGTCGTCGATTTCGGCGCCCAGTACGCCCAGTTGATCGCCCGACGGGTGCGGGAGGCCTCGCTCTACAGCGAAGTCGTGCCGCACACGATGTCGACAGCCGCGATCCTGGAGCGGGAACCGGCCGCGATCATCCTGTCCGGCGGGCCGTCCTCGGTGTATGCCGACAACGCGCCCGGTCTGGACAGTGCGCTGCTGGAAGCCGGCATTCCGGTGTTCGGTATCTGTTACGGCTTCCAGGCAATGGTCCAGGCGCTGGGCGGGAACGTCGAGCACACCGGGCTGCGCGAGTACGGCGCGACGATCGCTCAGCTCGCCGACACCACGAGCACGCTCTTCGACGGGCAGCCGGACGAGCAGTCGGTGTGGATGAGTCACGGCGACGCGGTGTCCTCCCCACCATCGGGCGTACGTGTCACAGCAGTCACCCCCGGGGCGGCAGTCGCGGCGATCGAGGACGATGAGCGGGCGTTGTACGGCGTGCAGTGGCACCCCGAGGTGCTGCACTCGACCTTCGGTCAGCGGGTGTTGGAGAACTTCCTGCTGCGCGGTGCGAAGCTGACGCCGAACTGGACCGCAGAAGCCATGGCGACCGAGCTGGTCGCGAATGTCAAAGAGCAGGTCGGTTCGGCCCGTGCAATCTGCGGGCTGTCCGGGGGAGTGGACTCCTCGGTGGCTGCGGCGTTGGTGCAGCGAGCCATCGGCGATCAGCTGACCTGTGTTTTCGTCGACCACGGATTGCTGCGCGAGGGTGAAGCACAGCAGGTGCGCGAAGACTTCGTCGACGCGACCGGTGTCGACCTGGTCGTCGTGGACGCCGCCGAACAGTTTCTGACCGCACTCGCGGGAGTGACCGACCCGGAGACCAAGCGAAAGATCATCGGCCGCGAGTTCATCCGCTGCTTCGAGCAGGCCGCGCGCGACATCGTCGGGTCGGCGGATGAAGACGAGCATCCGGTGAAATTCCTGGTGCAGGGCACGCTCTACCCCGACGTCGTGGAATCCGGCGGCGGCACCGGTGCGGCCAACATCAAATCCCACCACAACGTCGGCGGGCTGCCCGACGATCTGCAGTTCTCGCTCATCGAGCCACTGCGCAGCCTCTTCAAGGACGAGGTGCGCCAGGTCGGGCTCGAGCTCGGCGTTCCCGAGGGCATCGTGTGGCGCCAACCCTTCCCCGGGCCGGGTCTCGGTATCCGCATCATCGGTGCGGTGAGCGCCGACAACCTGGCGATCCTGCGCCGCGCGGACGCCATTGCCCGTGAGGAACTCACCGCGGCTGGCTTGGACCGTGACATCTGGCAGTGCCCTGTCGTGCTGCTCGCAGACGTGCGTTCGGTCGGGGTGCAGGGCGACGGGCGCACCTACGGTCACCCCATCGTGTTGCGACCGGTGTCCTCCGAAGACGCGATGACCGCCGACTGGACGCGACTGCCGTATGAGGTGCTCGCCAAGATATCCGGCCGGATCACCAACGAGGTGAGTGAGGTCAACCGGGTGGTCCTGGATGTGACGAGCAAGCCGCCGGGCACTATCGAGTGGGAATAGCGTGCAGATCAGCCAGGCGCTGCTGCGGGCGCAGGAGGTCGCCGCGCCTGAGGTAGGCCGCGGCAAGCTGGCCGAGTACATACCCAGTCTGGCGTCGGTGGACCCGATGCAGTTCGGGATGGCGGTGGCCTCTCTGGACGGTCAGGTGCACGTCGTCGGCGATACAGACGTGCGCTTCTCGGTGCAGAGCATCAGTAAGGTCTTCACCCTGGCGCTCGTGATCGCGGCGGAGGGGGAGCGCATCTGGGAGCGGGTTTCGCGCGAACCGTCCGGTGGCCCGTTCAACTCGCTGCTCCTGCTGGATCAGGAGGCGGGACGTCCGCGTAATCCGTTCATCAACGCGGGTGCGCTCGTGGTGACCGACCGCCTGCAGGCGCTGACCGGGGACGCAAGCGGCACGTTGCTGGACCTGATGCGCAGGGAGAGCGGCTGCGACGATCTCGGCAGCGACCCGGTGGTGGCCCGTTCGGAGTTGGCGGCCGGGCACCGCACGTCGGCGCTGGCGCATCTGCTCGCCAGTTACGGCAATCTGGAGTGCTCGGTCGAGGATGTGATCGACCAGTACGTCGCGCAGTGCGCATTGTCGATGAGCTGCCGCGAGTTGGCGCTCGCCGGGCTCTTCCTGGCCCGCGACGGCGTACTGTCCGACGGTTCCACGCTGCTGACCGACCGCCAGACGAAGCGCATCAATGCCGTCATGCTCACCTGCGGCACCTACGACTCGGCCGGCGACTTCGCCTACCGGGTCGGACTACCGGCCAAGAGCGGTGTCGGTGGCGGCATCCTGGCCGTCATCCCCGACCGTGGCGTCGCCTGCGTGTGGAGCCCCTCGCTCGGGGCCTCCGGCAACTCAGCAGCCGGGCTGGCCGCGCTGGATGCGTTCACGACCTATTCCGACTGGACCGTTTTCTAGGGCGGATGGTCAGCTCACCTGGATCACGGTGACCTGACCGCCGTCGACCTGCCAGCGCTGGTCGAGGCGGACATTGTTCAGCAGCCGCCGGTCGTGCGAGACGAGCAACAAGGCGCCTTCGTAGGAGTCGAGTGCTTCTTCGAGCTGTTCGATCGCCGGTAGATCCAAATGGTTGGTGGGCTCGTCCAGTACGAGGAGGTTCACCCCGCGGGCCTGAAGCAGGGCCATCGCGGCGCGGGTGCGCTCGCCGGGGGAGAGCTTGGCGACCCGGCTGGTGACCTGGTCGGCCTTGAGGCCGAACTTCGCGAGCAGCGTCCGCACCTCACCGGATGCCATCTGGGGCATCGCCGCCTCGAACGCGTCGCCGAGCGGCAGATCCTGCTCGAGGCCGGTGCGCGCCTGGTCGATCTCGCCGACTGCGACCGAGGCGCCCACGCTGGCTCGCCCACTCGAGGGTTCGAACCATCCGAGCAGCAGTTGCAACAGTGTCGATTTGCCCGCGCCGTTGGGGCCGGTCACGCCGATCCGGTCGCCGGCGCTGACCTGCAGGGTCACCGGGCCCAGGGAGAAGTCACCGAGGGTTGCCGTGGCTTCATCGAGCGTTGCGACGACCGTGCTGGACCGCGGAGCGCCGGCGATCGTGAACTGCAACGCCCACTCCTTGCGCGGTTCCTCGACTTCGTCCATGCGCGCGATTCGCGACTCCATCTGTCGCACCTTCTGGCCTTGTTTCTCTGAAGATTCTGCTTGTGCCTTACGACGGATCTTGTCGTTGTCCGGGGACTTCTTCATTGCGTTGCGGACGCCTTGGGAGCTCCACTCCCGTTGGGTGCGGGCCCGGGCCACGAGGTCCGCCTTCTTGCCAGCGAATTCTTCGTAGGCCTCCCGGGCGTGCCGGCGCGCGATGGCCCGCTCCTCCAGGAACGCGTCGTAGCCGCCGTCGTACACGGCGACCTGGCGCTGGGCCAGGTCGAGTTCGACGATCCGGGTCACGACCCGGGAGAGGAACTCCCGGTCGTGCGAGACCAGCACGATGCCGGAGCGCAGCTCGCGGACGAAGGTTTCCAGCCGTTCCAGGCCGCTCAGGTCCAGGTCGTTGGTCGGCTCATCGAGCATCACGAGGTCGAACCGACTGAGCATCAGCGAGGCCAGCGCCGCCCGGGCGGCCTGCCCGCCGGACAGCGACGTCATCGGTGCGTCGGCGCCGAGTTCGAGGCCGAGGTCGGAGAGCATCGCGGGGAGTCGCTCGTCCAGGTCGGGCGCGCCGCTGGCCATCCACCGGTCGAAGCTTTCTGCGTAGTCATCATCGGCAGACCGGGAGGGTTGATCTGCGCCGAGCGCGGCGGCCGCAGCCTCCATCGCGAGGGTCGCCGCAGCGGCGCCGGTACGGCGGGCCACGAACTCGCCCAGCGTTTCACCGACGACCCGTTCATGCTCCTGGGGGAGCCATCCCACGAAGGCGTCGGTGGTCGACATGGAGACGGTTCCCTCCAGCGGCTCCAGATCGCCGGCGAGGATCCGCAGCAGAGTGGTCTTGCCGGCACCGTTGGCGCCGACCACTCCGACCACGTCGCCGGGTGCGACGGTCAGGTCCAGTGCCGTGAAGAGGGTGCGGTGAGCGTGGCCACCAGCAAGGTTTTTGGTGACAAGGTTCGCACTCACCTGGCGATCGTAGTTGTGCCGCCGGCCCGGGGCAGCGGGGTCGACCGCCCGGGCTTCTCCGGGCATCGATTCATGGCGAACCTCCCTTTGAGGGTGCAGAATCCATCCAACCCCACGAAGTTTCAACTCTCGAGGGGTGCAGTCGGGCAGCTCCGGCGAGCGGCGCGCCCACCTCTGAGGGAGAGGACGTAGCGATGAGCGACGACCGGGCGGCACCGAAGACCACGGGAGTCACGGTGCAGTTACTCGCCGTGGTGGATCTCGGCGTCGAGATCGAGGGTATGCAGGGGCGCGAGCTGCGGATGCGAATGGTGACCATCAGCCCGGGTGGGGTCTTCGGCCCGGTTCACGATCACCGGGGCAGACCGGGGATCGTCTACGTACTGGAGGGGAGCATCACCGACCACCGCGGTGGGATCGCCACGGAGTACGGGCCGGGCGTGGGTTGGCCCGAAGACCGCAACACGGTCCACTGGCTGGAGAACCGCGGGGCGGTTCCGGCGGTCGAGATCTCCATCGATGTCGTCTCAGCCGGGCTCTGAGCCCTTGCTTGCTGTGCACAGGAAAATGCCGAAATCGCGGTCACCCTTACGGATGGTCGTGGCGTCAACGAAACGGACGTCGGTGAAGCCGGCGCGGACAATCTGCTCGGTCAGGGTTGTCCTGTCGAAGCCGTGATGTCCGTCGAAGTCGGCTTTGTCGGCGTGGAACGCGCCGTCGGGATCCTCCTCGAGATCCGCGATGGCTAGCTGACCGCCGTCGACGAGCAGCCCCGCCACCGACCGCAACAGCTCATCCAGGTTCGCCACGTGATGCAGGGCCATCGAGCTCCACACCACGTCGTAGACCCCGTCGAGCCGGTCGGTCGTCAGGTCGACCTGGACCGCTCGTAGCCGCTCACTGAGCCCGGCAGCCTCGATCCGCTCGCGGGCGACCTGCACCATTCCAGCGGAGGGATCAGCCACCACCACGGAGCCGACCCGGTGAGCGAGCAGGATGCTCAACCGGCCGGTGCCACCACCGACGTCGACCACCTTCATCCGGGGTTTGAGGTCCACGGCCTGGGAGATGGCGTGCGCCACCGCGACCTGCCGCGCCTCCTGAGCGGGGTCGTCGTCCCAGGTTGCTGCTTCGTCGTCGAACCGCTCGTGTTGGTGCATCTTCCCGACCCTAGTCTCGCGTCTTACGGCCGGGATCGGCCGTGCCGGTCAGGTGTCGAGCCACCGCCGCACGGCGGTTCGAACGAAGGCCAGCTCGGCCGGCAACCCTGCGGGACTGCCGGCACGGTGACCCCAAATGGTGGGGATCGGTAAAAGCTCCGCCTGGGCCAGGTGCGGTAGTTCTGCGGCGTTGTCCGCCACCCGGAAATAGAGGTCGGTCTCGCTT
>JALYUK010000410.1 GCA_030853805.1 Actinomycetota bacterium
GTTGAATGGCGAACTCTTCCCCGATCCCGCCGCTGGCACCAGTGACCAATGCGGTGCTGTTTCTCAAGTCCATCAGGATCTCCCGTAATTAGTTGGTGTGAGGGGGTGCTGCGCTCTTGGTGACCGAGCACGGGGCGCCATCGATCGGGCTCCACATCTTCGGCCACAACCTCGTTGCCCGTCGGTTGTACGACCAGATGGGCTACCAAGTCAGCAGTTCGAACATGATCAAATCACTGAGCTGAAGCTCACCTGTCAGCGATCGATGACCGGGACGAATCCTCGTGCGGACGGAATCGGGCGTACCGCACGCCGGTGTGTTAGCGGCGGTGGCGACTGGCTCGGGTGGGGCTGTAGGCGAACCAGCCGGTGGAGGCTTGCCCGGATGGTGGCATTGAGCCGAGGCCGCCTCCGGGTGGGAGCTGATCGGGGTCGTTACCGACACCGAGCAGGCTGCGGGTGACCTGTTGGGTGCTATCGAGGAGGTCATCTAGCGCACGTGTGGTGTGTGCGGCGGTCACCGTCCGCAGTGGGGTGTGCTCGTGCAAGGACTCCAGGACTGCCCGTCGTAGCAGCTCTTTGAGGAAGGACGCGGTGACGCCGTCGGTGCGTTCGACAACGATGTCGATATCGGCAGCAGACAGATCGATGGGGACGGCTCGGGCGTAGAGGCTGAATAGTTGGCGTCGAGCATCGGCATCGGGTAGGTCGATCTCGACGGCCACATCGACGCGGCCTGGTCGAGCGGCGAGGGCCGGTTCCAAAAGATCGGAGCGGTTAGTGGTGAGCACGAACAACAGATCGGCATCCGGTGCGGCCCCGTCCATCGCGTCCAGCAGATCGAACAAGACGGGACTGGAGCCGTGTCCGAAGCTGCGGTCTTCAGCGACGAGGTCAACGTCTTCCAACACCAGTACCGCGGGTTGCAGGTCACGGGCCAGCTCAGCGGCCGAACCAATCGCGTGCAGGGCGCGGCCGGTGAGCAACAGTCGGGTATAGCCATCCATCTGAGCAGTCAGGTACCGGGTGGTGAGTGTCTTGCCAGTGCCTGGAGGCCCGAAAAGCAGCAGCCCGCGTTTGAGATGTTGCCCGGCGCTCCGCAGTGCCTCACGGTGCTCGGCAACTCCCAACGCGTGCCGCTCTATACGGGCCAGCACGACCTCGGGCAAGACGATGTCTTCTCGCGCGGTGCTGGGGACTTCGCCGAAAGCCAGCACCACGCCACCCATCGGGCTCATGCTGACGTCCAACACGTGCCCGCGGTACACGTTCAGCTGGCTGCGCAGCTCGGCCAGTTCAGCGTGTACCGCCTGGGCCGCATCGACCGATAACCCGGCGATCTGCACGACCAGCTCAGACTCGTGCTCGGACGGACCGGTGATCATGACGACGTACTGGCCGCGCTCGTCGCTGACCAGCAACGCTGCGAGCACCACGCACGCCAGCATCGAACCCGGCCCGTTAGGTAAATCGACCAACGGCGGCGCCGAGAGCCGCAACGGTGGGATGCCCTCGCCAGTGACTAACTGCTGCAAGCTGACCGAGCCGTGATGAGGTGGGATTGTGATGCCGTGCACTGCGACCGTCCGGCCCGGCTGGACGGTCCACGCGTTGAGCGCGGTCTGCAGATTTACGTGGTCGAACACCGGCAGTTGCCGCGAGACCACCGAGAGCATTTGTTTGTCGACGCCAAGGAAAACTTGCACCAGCGCGACGACCTCGTTGCGGTCCTCACTGGCGTTCCGGTCGGCATGCACCCAGTCCAGGAACGACCGAAACGCTGCAGCAAACTCGCGTGAGTCCCGTTCAGAAAAACCCGCCACACCATCACCCCCGACATCCGTAGACATGAGCAAAGCCTAGTTGAACCCCAACCCGCCCACCATGACGCTGCCGGCCAGCGTCAGCGCTGCGGTGATACGGCCGACCCATCCTCGACGCGAACCGCAACGATCCAGAATCACGCGCAAAGAACGAGCCCCGCACGTGTCAGATGGGGATCGCTCACCGGGTAACGGTTTAGTTCCAGCAGCATCGGTACCGGTCTGGTTTCAATCCACCTGTTAGCAAGTCACAATCGCAGGTCGTAGCAATACTGGCTGGCATGGCCTTGCGCGTTATGTCCGTCACCGGTGGTTGCCCGTGTTTGTGATGGTGTGGCATGAGCTGCGGCGGCGGTTGGGCCGGTCGTTGGCGATGGGCTTCGCGGTGCTGGTCGCGGCGGCGGGGTTCACGGTGTTGACGTCGTCTTCGGATGCGTCGCGGTTGGCCACGATTGGGACGGTGAAGAACGCGGGTGCGGGGGTGAAGTACGACATTCTGGTGCGGCCGAAGGGTGCTCGGACCCCGCAGGAAACCTCTGATCGGCTGATTCAGCCGGGGTTCTTATCGGGCTTGTATGGCGGGATCAGCACGGGTCAGTGGCAGCAGGTCCTGCACTTGTCGGGGGTGTCGATCGCTGCGCCGATGACGGTGGTGGGGTCGGTCGTCGCCGGCGCTTCCCCGCAGGTAGCGGTGAACCGGTTGTTGAGCACCACCACGTCGACCACGTTGCGGGTCGATGGTGCCTGGACGTTGCCCGATGGCACGGTGCAAACGCAACCGCCGAACTACTTCTATTTCGCGTCCACGAAAACCCGGAAACAAGCGGATCCTGCGCCGGCGATGTGTACCTACCCGTCGGGGCCGGATCAGCCAATCCAACCCTCTGGAGTGATGATCACTCAGATTCCCAGTGGCATGTTCTGCAACCTGAGTCCCGCCGTCCCGTTATTTGGCCGTTCGTCGCCCATCCTGGCTCAGTCCGTGGACCAGTTCTACCCGTTGCCGCAGGTGGTGGTCGCTGTGGACCCGGTACAGGAAACAAAACTGCTCGGGCTGCAGGGAGCGACGTCGGCCGGCTCGTTGCAGAAGCTGTCCACCCTCACCACGGGCTCGAACGGGTCTGTGCTGGTGCCGGTGTTGTATTCCAATCAACCCGGCGCGCAAACCCAACTGAAACTGTCGATTACTCGGTTGCCGACCGCGGCGGCGGCGCACCTAGTAGCTACCCGCGGGAACGCCCTGAAAACGGGCGCATTGGGCACGTTGCGAGGCCCCGTGGTTGCCTCCAGCACCATCACTGTGGGTGATGTCGTGCAAAGCGTGCGGGCACAAACTCGCACTCCGAGCATCGGCTCGCTGATCACGGCCGCGGTCGGGCAGTACTTCACGGTGTCCTCACCGCACCTGACCGGTACGGGTGAGGACTACCGGGCGGTGCCGGTGCGGAACGTGTTGGCGGATCTGTGGGCCGAATACAGTTCGGCCGGGATCGCACCGGCAGGCTCGAATCAGATCGGGTTTCGCCGGTT
>JALYUK010000429.1 GCA_030853805.1 Actinomycetota bacterium
GCCTTCACCGACGGTTCCTTCGGACCGCAGACCAAGACCGCCGTGATTACCTGGCAGCGCCGGCACACAACCTGACTCCCGACGGGGTCGTCGGGCCCGCGACCTGGCACTCGCTGGGCTACTGACCGCGTGATCGGTGGCATCACTCACGAACACGATCGCAGTAGCTATCGCATGGGATTCCGGTCATTATCCAGGGTAATATCGACAGGCTGGGGTGCGGTGTGTCCACCCGGCCGACTGCACGAGGTATGTGGCGGCGGGTATTCGTGATCGTGGTCCGCCTCAGGCCCGGAGACGACCCGATGGTCGTACAAAAATGGGTGCCAACAGCCGATGTGCGACGAGCGGCCACTGACCCCAATAAGGCCGTCAGGTGACCCTGGTGGCGATCGCCACCAGGGTCTGCAGCGGTGCTCCTCCCGCTCCAGTCATTGCAACGTCGAGATCCACGGCGCACCAAGACTGAGGTGGACTCCGGGATTCTCAGTTGAGAGGTCAGCGTGGTTCTGGCGACGAAGATCCTCACGTGCCCCTGGCGTGCCCCCACGACTCAGCGGATGTCATTTAGCGCATCCCGGGCACTGACGATAACCCTCGAAATGACTACACGCCGGCCATGGCGTGGCACTTGTAATGAGGATGTCGCAGGTTCGACTCCTGTCTCCGGCTCTACAGCCGTCAGGCCGGTTGCGCGGTCCGGCGCCTGGTCGCTCCCGTTGGTAACGGGGGGCGGCCAGCCGCCGAACGCGTGCAACGGCTGGTCAGCGCGGCAGTGTCGTCGCCATCTTCTTCACCTGAGCGTGCCGGGCTGCGAGCTGCATCTTCGCGGTAGGGCCGGACAGGTAGGTGTAGTCATAGCCCAGGACGTCCAACATGGGGAAGCCCGATGCCACCGTCGTGCCGAGGAGCGCGGATTCGTCACCTGCGATGACCTGGGCTCCGGGTCGAGCGGCCAGGTAGAGCACCCCGTAGCTGACCTCGCCTGAGGAGGACGCGCACAGCTGAGCAGTCACCAGGCGCACGTTCGCATTCGAGCGCACCCTGTTGGCCGTCCAGTTGGCGGATTTGTTGCACGTGGCGACGGTCCAGTACGTCGACGGTCGGGCGACGGCATGCAGGTATCCCCAGGTGGCCTCGTTGTCGGCCTTGAGCGAGGGGCCGAAGCGGTCATCGATGTTGACGAAGTGGTCGTACTTCGTCAACGGCACGCCCTTTTTGGCGAAGTACGCGATCAGGTAGGACCACTGGCCGGTCGAGACCGGGTAGCACGAGGTGCGGCTCTCTGGGCCGGTGATGCCGGGGTCGGAGTACGCCGGGATCAGCGTGACCTGCGCCGGTTTGGAAGCGATCTGCTGGACCCAGTAGCGCGAATAGGCCTCGCACGTCGAACGGCTCTGGAAGTGAGCATCGCGCGACGTGCCGTGGTAGTAGATGGCGTTGGTCGACCCGGCAGCGGAGGCGGGTGCACTGACCGCGCCGAATCCTGCGAGTCCGGTGCTTGCTGCTGCGACGGTGAGCGCGGCGGCCCAGAGTTTCTTCATTGGATGGATCCCTCCCGGAATGTGGGGTCTGAGCCCCGATGCTGTGGCTGTGCGAAGGACCGCCGAGGTGGCGGTCCTGGGTCGGCTGTGATGCCGGGCCGCAACTGGTGCTGCGGCGAAATGCTGCGGCGGCGTGTTGCGGCGGTGAGCGCCTGGATCAGCGCTGCGACGTCGGGCTGGTGGCGCCCCACACATAGGCCGCTTCGCCGTAGACGACGCGGTAGTCCCGCTTCGCCGACGAGGTGTAGGTGTACGACGCGTTGCCGGCAGAGTTGGTGGTCACCTGCTTGAGATTGCTCCACGCCGAACCGCCCGCAGGTCGGTACTGGATGATCCCCGTCGTGGACGTCCACGGGATGTTGACGTCGCGAGCCGTGGAGTACCGCACCGTTCGGGTGTTCACGGTGACCTTGGAGCCCTTGCGACTGGTCCACAGGCCGGCCCACGAGCCGACCTTGACGGTGGTCTGGGGCGAGTTCTGGCTGTAGACGTGATCATCGACATCGCTGGCGGCGTCCGGTGTCCAGGTCCGCGTGCCGAGTGGGGTGAATGCGAACAGCTGCCAGGAGGTGCGGTTGACCCCACCGAAGAAGATGTAGTCGGCCGGGTCGTCGTAGCTGCCGACGTACCAACCGGAGTAGACGTCCGGGTGGAGCGTGCACCCCCCTGTCAACCGGACAGGCACTGCCCGGCCCGAGCTGACCACCCGCACCGCGCTGGGCACGATGAGTGAGCAACTGCCGTACGGCTTGGCGTCGGCCGACCCGTGTCCGTGCACGAGGGCGCGCTCTTTGACGAACGAGCGGTGCTGGCCGTTGTGGGCGGTGCTGTCCGCAGCGTACGCGGGAGCGCCGAGCGCGGCGCCGAGGGTGAGAACGAGGGGTACGACTGCGATTGCAGCTCGGCTTTGATACATGGTGGCGGTAGCTTTCTGTCCCGGCTCAGCCCCCTGATTTCGGCCTCGCGATGCAGCAGATACTAGGGCGGGGGGACGGCCAAGACTGGCTCGCGCCAGGTTGTGTCCAAAACGTCACCTCGGCCCGCCAAAAACGGTTCAGCAGACGGCCTCGCACCCCGCCCAGAAACGAGATTAGCCGCGGGCTCGCATCAGCTGGTCGTCGTATCCAGAGCGCTACGCAGCAGTTGCGCGAGAGTGTCGCGGTCCTGTTCACTCAGCGTGGCGAAATGCGCGCGGCTGATCGCGACATGGGCGTGATCCAGGGTGCGCCGTAGCCTGAGGCCCTCTTCGGTCAGTCGTAGGT
>JALYUK010000436.1 GCA_030853805.1 Actinomycetota bacterium
GTTCAAGGCCAACGGGCCAGAACCGACCGGCAGCAACTCCCCCGTGTAGGGGTCGCCCCCGCGAGGACCGTCGGCGTCAACACCGGTATGACCATCGCCGTCCGCTACAGCGGCCGGCGGCGGCCCGGTGAAGATGTTCTTGTACATCAGCAGTGCGTAGAGGGCTGCGAGGATCACCACGACCGTCGCGATCCCACCAGCTGCCTTGTACCGCTGGAAGGTACCGACCATCACCAGGAACTCGGAGATGAAGGAGTTCATCCCAGGCAGTGACAGCGCCGACAGTCCGGCGATCAGAGTGACACCGGCCAGGGCAGGGGTGACCCGCTGCCAGCCGCCGTAGTCGCGGATATCCCGGCTTTTGCCGCGCATGATCAGGAAGCCCGCGAAGAGGAACAACGCGGCCGTGGTGATCCCGTGGTTGACCATGTAGAGGTCCGAACCCGCCAGTGAGGTGGTCGTCATGGCGAAGATACCCAGCACGATGAAACCGAAGTGGCTGACGGAGGTGTACGCGATCAGCCGCATCATGTCGGTCTGCCCGATCGCTACGACGGCGCCGTAGACGATCGAGATCAGCGCCAGCACGATGATCACCGGGGTCGCCCATTTACTGGCGTCCGGGAAGAGCTGCAGGCAGAAGCGGATCATTCCGAAGGTGCCGACCTTGTCGAGCACACCAACCAGCAACACGGCAACCGCCGGCTTGCTCTCGGATGCGGCGTCCGGCAGCCAGGTGTGCACCGGCCACATCGGCGCCTTGACAGCGAACGCGAAGAAGAAGCCGAGGAACATCCAACGGCCGGGCCAGGTGCCCAGCTTCAAGCCGGTCAGGCTGGACAACAGGAATCCGTTGTCGCCGCCGGGGCCGTACTGGTAGATGGCGATGACCGCGATCAGCATCACGAATCCACCGAGCAGGCTGAAGAGCAGGAACTTCACTGCGGCGTACTGGCGGCGCGGGCCGCCGAAGGACCCGATCAGGAAGTAAACCGGGATCAGCATGGCTTCGAAGAAGACATAGAACAGGAAGACGTCCGTGGCTGAGAAGACCCCGATCATGAAGGTCTCCAGCACCAGCATCAGCGCGAAGTAGTTCTGCATCCGGCGACTGCCGTCAGCGGGGACGTCCTTCCACGCCGCGAGCAGCGAGACCGGTACGAGCACGAGGCTCATCAGGATCAACGCAAGTGCGAGACCGTCGATGCCGACCTGGTAGGAAACGCCGAACTGCGGAATCCACTGGTGGGTCTCGACGAACTGGAACTGCGATCCGACCTTGCCGGTCTTGTACTGACTCCACATCACCAGTCCGAGGACCAGCGCGATGACCGATCCGGCCAGTGCCACCGGTCGCGCGATGCGCTCGGCAGCGGGCGTCGGGAGCGCGAGTACGACGATCGCGGTTACCAGTGGAATCAGGCCGATCACTGTCAGCCAGGGGAAACTCGAGGTCATTACTGCACCACCCAAACAATGCCGAGGATTGCGACGACGCCGATCAACATGGTGAGGGCGTAGGACCGCACGAAGCCGTTCTGAACACGTTTGATGCGCGAGGACGAACCGCCGATCCCGGCGGCCAGGCCACTGGCCACACCGTCCACCCCGCGGTTGTCCGCGAAGACCAGGGCCCGGGTCAGATGCAGACCGGGACGCTGGAAACCGGCCGCGTTGAGGTCGTCCTGGAAGAGGTCACGACGTGCAGCGCGCGTTACCAGGGATCCGACCGGCGGCGTGATCGGCACGTCGTCGCGGATGTACATCGCCCACGCCAACCCCACCCCGATGCACAGCAGCACGAAGGTGATCACCATCAGCAGCGCTGCCGGGATCTTGGGGTCGCCCTCGGTGTGTCCGGTGACCGGCTCGAGCCAGTTGATGATGATGTTGGTCGGGCCCAGAGCCAGACCGAGGAAAGCCGATCCAACCGCCAGGACCATCATCGGGACGGTCATCGTCAACGGGGATTCGTGCGGGTGCACGTCGTCGGTCCAGCGGCGCTTGCCGTGGAAAGTCATGAAGAACAACCTCGCCATGTAGAAGGCCGTGATGCCGGCCGCGATCAGCGCTGAGCCACCGAAGACCCACGGTCGCCAGCCTTCACCGACGAACGCAGCTTCGATGATCTTGTCCTTGGACCAGAAACCGGACAGCAGGGGGAACCCGATGATTGCCAGGAAGCCCAGGCCGAAGGTGGCCCAGGTGATCTTCATGACCGCCGACAAACCGCCGAACCGGCGCATCCCGACCTGGTCGTTCATACCGTGCATCACCGAACCGGCGCCGAGGAACATCCCGGCCTTGAAGAAGCCATGCGTCAGCAGGTGGAAGATGGCGAAGACATAACCGATCGGCCCGAGCCCAGCGGCCAGGATCATGTAGCCGATCTGACTCATGGTGGAGGCGGCCAGCGCCTTCTTCATGTCGTCCTTGGCGCAACCGACGATCGCGCCGTAGACCAACGTGGTCGCACCGACGACACAGACCGCGAGGCGCGCATTCGGTGCGGCATCGAAGATCGCATGGCTACGCACGATCAGGTAGACACCGGCGGTCACCATGGTCGCGGCGTGGATCAGCGCCGACACGGGGGTCGGGCCCGCCATCGCATCACCCAGCCAGGATTGCAGCGGGAACTGAGCGGACTTGCCGCAGGCACCGACCAGCAGGAAGACACCGATCCAGGTCACCGCAGTGGTGTTGGCCTGTGCCGCGCCGGCGAAGACGCCGTTGAAGTCCAGCCGTCCGAACGTCGCGTACATGGTGAGCATGGCCAGCAGGACGCCGACGTCACCGATGCGGTTGACCACGAACGCCTTGTTAGCGGCCGTTGCATATTCGGGGTTCCAGTTCCAGAAGCCGATCAGCAGGTAGGACGCCAGACCGACACCCTCCCAGCCGACGAACAACCCGACGAACGAGTTGGCCAGCACCAACGTCAGCATCGAGGCCACGAACAGGTTCATGTAGGCGAAGAACCGCCGCTTGGCGGGGTCGTGCTCCATGTACCCGAGGGAGTAGATGTGGATCAGCGTGCCGACGAAGGTGATCAGCAGCACGAAGGTCAACGACAGTGGGTCAACGCGCAGGCCAGCCGACAAATGCAAGCTGCCTGCGTCGATCCAGTCGTAGAGGTGCACATTGCTCTGGATTGCCCGGTCAGCAGACGACAGACCTGCGGTGTGCAGGACCATCGCCACACCGAGCACGAAGGACAGACCGGGCAGAATGACGCCGAGCAGCGGTCCCGCTTTGTCCATCGCCTTTCCACCGACCATCAGGATGATGGCTCCAAGTAGCGGTAACGCGATGAGCAACCAGGCGTACTGGTTGATCCCGGACGCAGCCGTGGCAACGGTTCCGGGTTCGGACAGGGGGACAGACCCCACCAAAGACAGCAACAGCGGGCTCCCTTACAGCTTCAACAGGTTCGCGTCATCGACCGAAGCCGAACGACGGGCGCGGAAGATGGACATGATGATCGCCAGGCCGACGACGACTTCGGCGGCAGCGACAACCATCACGAACAACGCGATCACTTGACCCTCCAACGAGCCGTACATCCGCGCGAAAGTGACGAACATGAGGTTTGCGGCATTCAGCATCAACTCCACCCCCATGAAGACGATGATGGCGTTCCGGCGTAACAGCACCGTGGCGGAGCCGATGCTGAACAGGATGACCGACAGGTAGAGGTAGACCTCAATGCTCATTTGGGGTCCTCGCGAAGTATCGGGGAAGCGCAGCTTCGGGCCCCGACGAAGTATTCGGAGAAGCGCAGCGGGGGAGAAACTTCAGTGGGTGAAGCGCAGCGGAGGAGAACGCCGTGGGGTTTCCTCATTGGCGGTCCCCAACTTCCTTCGTCGTCATATCGCCGACCTCGTCCTCGATCTGCTCGGTCAGCTCCAACTGGTGGGCGCTGCCGTGGTTGACCTGCTCGCGGGCGCGCAGCACTCGCGAAATCGAGAGTTCGCTCGGGCTGCCGTCCGGAAGCAACGCCGGAGTGTCTACCGCATTGTGCTGGGAGTACACCCCAGGAACGGGTAGACCTGCGACGTTGACACCCTCGCGGATGCGGCGGCGGGACCAGTCGGCCTGCCCGGCCTTGGGGGTCAACCGCTCGCGGTGCGCAAGCATCATCGCGCCGATGGCAGCGGTGATCAGCAGCGCCGAGGTGACCTCGAAGACCCATACGTAGCGGCCGAAGATGAGGTTGGCGATACCGCCTACATTTCCGCCCTGCGCGAGGTTCGCGGCAGCCAGACCCTTTCCGGGGGCGAACGCGGCGCGCCCGATGCCCGAAGCCAGCAGGCCGATCAGGGCAAGAGAGAGAAGCAGCGCGGCTACCTTCTGGCCGCGGATCGTCTCCACGAGCGAGTCGGAGGAGTCGACGCCGACCAGCATGACGACGAAGAGGAACAGCATCATGACAGCGCCGGAGTACACGAAGATCTGAATGATCCCGAGGAACTCAGCCTCCTGGGCGATGTAGAAGATCCCCAGCAGAATCATGCACAACGCCATACCCATGGCCGCATGGACGGCCTTGCGGGCGAACAGCAGCGCAAGCGCTCCGAACACGGTCAGTGGTGCGCAGAAGAAGAACAGCGTGGATTCGGCCCCACCCAGGTGCATCATTCTCTCGTCTCCGAGTCCAGCAGCGCCCGATCTCTGGGCTCCTGAGATTTCTTCTCGCCGGCCGGTCCACCCTCGGCGACGAGCTCGTCGGGCGCGCCACCCACGGCGTGCGAACGGTCAAAACCCCTGTCCTGGTTCGCGAAATTGCGCGAGCCCGTCGCCACAGCGGACATCGACGGCGTGCCCTCATCGCGGGTTTTCGGGTCAAATTTGTCTTGCCGGTCCGCCTCGTGATTCGCGTCGGCGTCCACCCACGCGCGCTGTGCATCTGTCGCGCCATCGACCTTGCCCATGTAATAGTCGCGTTCGACCATGCCGTCGACCATCGGGTGCGGCGCGGGCAACATGCCAGATTGAATCGGGCCCAGCAACTGATCCTTGGTGAAGATCAGGTCGGCGCGGTTGTTGTCGGCCAGCTCGTACTCGTTGGTCATCGTGAGCGCCCTGGTCGGGCACGCCTCGATGCACAGTCCACAGAAGATGCAGCGCAGGTAGTTGATCTGGTAGACGCGGCCGTACCGCTCACCGGGCGAGAAACGCTCACCGGCAGCATCGTCGTTGTTGGCGCCCTCCACGAAGATGGCATCCGCCGGACAAGCCCACGCACACAGCTCGCAGCCGACACACTTCTCCAGACCGTCCGGGTGGCGGTTCAGCTGATGACGGCCGTGGAAACGCGGCTGAGTCGGGCGCTTCTCCTCCGGATACTCCTCGGTCGCGACCTTGCGGAACATAGTCGCGAATGTCACCCCGAAACCGGCGACACCGGCAAATATGCCGGGCCGCTCGGGGGTGCCGTCGGCGCTGCTCGCGCCGGTTTTCTTCTTGTCAGCCACGGGGTTCCTTCGCGAGTATGTCGTCGGTGTCTCGTGTCGTGCCCGGCCGGGCCGCAGCAGCACTCAGGGCGGGCAGCGGCTCTACCAGGCGCTGGCCCGGCAGCGGAGGTACGGGGTGACCACCCGCGAACGGGTCGATCTCCTCCGGTACCCGACTTCGGGCGTCGGCAGCCTCTTGTCTGCGGGCACTGCGAGTGTCCCAGATCCAGGCGGCGGCCAGCACGAGCAACGCCGTCACGGCGATCACGATGAGCGTTGACCGGTAGATCTGCCTGCCGAGCAGGTCGATACGCGTGGTGCCCAGGAAGCCGGCGTTGGAGCCCCGGATGAAGGCCACCACGACGACCCAGACCAGGGTGCTCGGAATCATCAGCTTCCAGCCCAGGCGCATGAACTGGTCATACCGAATACGGGGCAGCGAGCCGCGTAGCCAGACGAAGAAGAACATGAAGATCCACAGCTTGATGACGAACCACAACACGCCCCACCAACCATGGTTGAAGAAGCCGTCGCCGATGGCGGCGATGCCCGGAGGGGCCTGCCAGCCGCCGAGGAACAAGGTGGTCGCCAGTCCGGCGACGGTGAACATGTTCACATACTCACCGAGGAAGAACATCGCGAACTTCAGCGAGGAGTACTCCGTGTGGAAACCACCGGTCAGCTCACCTTCGCCCTCCGCGAGGTCGAACGGCAACCGGTTGGTCTCGCCCACCATGGTGATCACGTAGATGATGAAGGAGAAGAAGGCAGGAATGATGTACCAGACGCCTTTGCCCTGCGCGAGCACGATCTGCGACGTCGACATCGAGCCGGAGTAGAGGAACACCGCGACCAGGGCCAGCCCCATCGCGATCTCGTAGGAGATCACCTGCGCGCTGGAGCGCAATCCGCCGAGCAGTGGGTAGGTGGAGCCACTGGACCAGCCGCCGAGCAGGATGCCGTAGACACCGACACCGGCGACCGCGAGTACGAGCAGCACTGCCACCGGGGTATCGGTCAGCTGCAGCGGGGTGTAATGACCGAACATCCAGACGTTGCCCGAGATCGGGATGATCGCAAACGACACGAACGCCATCGATCCGGCCAGGATCGGGGCGATGATGAACATCAACTTGTCGGCTCGCCTGGGAGTCACGTCCTCCTTCAGCGCCAACTTCACACCGTCCGCGAGGGTCTGCAGCAGACCGAACGGGCCCATCCGGTTGGGACCGGGTCGCTGCTGCATCCGACCGATGATGCGCCGCTCGAACCAGATCACCAGCAGCGTCTGGATGAGCAGGAAGGCGAAGAGCAGCACCGCCTTGATCAACGACAACCACCATGGGGTGTCACTGAAATCGGCTGCCGGGTTGCCGACGGCAGACCCCAGCGAGCCGAGAGCTGCGAGGTGACTCATCGACGTACCTCCGCACGACGGCCGAGCGAGACCAGGTCACCGGCATCGACGCGCAGCGTCGATCGCACAGCGCTACCTGCTGAATTGGTGGGCAACCACACGACATGGTCGGGCATGTCGGTCACCACTACCGGTGCGGTGATGGCGCCGGACCGCGTACTGACGGTCAACTGGCCGCCGTCCTGCACACCGACAGCGGCTGCAGTGGCAGCCGAGATGCGGGCCTGCGAGATCGGTGCTGTACCTGCCAGGAAGGGTTCGCCGTCCTGCATCCGGCCCTTGTCCAGCAGATGCGGCCAGGTGGCGAGCACCGCCTGACCGACCAGCGGACGCGGCACGCCTTGGCTGCGCTCGCGGGGGGCTGCCGGACGAACGCCGGTCCACACCCCCAGCTTCGCGATCTCGTTCCGGACCGCCTCAATGGTGCGGGTGCCGAGGAACTCCCCCAGCTCACCCGCCAGCAGATCGAGCACGCGTAGATCACTCATCGAAAGGGTCTCGATAGCGCGCTGGAAGGGTCGCGCGCGACCTTCCCAGTCGAAGTAGGTACCGGACTTTTCCTGCTGCGGAGCAACGGGGAACACCACGTCCGCATGCTCAGTGACAGCGCTCGCGCGGATCTCCAAACTCACGGTGAACGCACGTTTCATCGCGTCGTTCGCCAACTGCGGGTCCGGCATGTCTGCGGTGTCGACACCGCCGACGACCAGGCCGGCCAGTTCGCCGCTCGCTGCGGCCGCCAGCATGGCTGCGGTATCGCGACCAGCTGTTCCGGGCAGCTCGGCGCCCCAGATCGCGCCTACTGCAGCGCGGGCGCCGGCGTCCTCGACGGGCGCGCCGCCAGGCAGCAGATTCGGAAGTGCACCGGCTGCTAGAGCGCCGCGTTCACCGGCACGGCGCGGGATCCACGCGATACGGGCGTCCTTGCGCTCGGCCAGCTTCAGAGCTGCCGACAACGCGCCGGGAACCGACGCGAGGCGTTCACCGACCAGCACGATCGAGTCGCCGGTGATCTGGTCGCCGTGGACGGCCAACTCGCCAGTCGACGCGCTGAGCGCGTCGATGACTTCGGCTTCGGTGCCGGGCGCGGCCTGGATCAGGACACCGTTCATCTTGCGCAGCCCGCGTGTCGCGAACGGAGCCGCGGACAGCACTGCGAGGTGACCCTTGCGGGCTGCCTTGCGTAGCCGCAGGAAGACCATCGGGCTCTCCTCCTCGGGCTCCAGTCCGAGCAGAAGTACCGATGAGGCGTGTTCCAAATCTAGATAAGTGACGCTTCCCGGCGTATCGGGACCGGTCGCGACGATTGCATGCGACAGGAACGCGGCTTCCTCAGCCGAGTGCGGTCGAGCTCGGAAGTCGACGTCGTTGGTGCCCAACACGACCCGAGCGAACTTGGAGTAGGCGTAGGCGTCTTCGACGGTGACTCGACCACCGGTGAGCACACCGACGCCGCCGGAGTCACGGGCAGCCGACAGGCCGGCCGCTGCCGCCTCGAGGGCCTCTGGCCATCCGGATACGCGTAGTTCGCCGTCCTCCCCCCGCACCATCGGGGTGGACAGACGATCGGAGGCGTTGGCGTAGGTGAACGCCCAACGGCCCTTGTCACAGTTCCACTCTTCGTTGACGGCGACATCTTCCAGCGCCATCCGGCGCATGACCTTGCCGCGACGGTGGTCGGTGCGCATCGAGCAACCGCTCGCGCAGTGCTCACACACACTCGGGGTGGAGATGAGATCGAAGGGGCGGGACCGGAAGCGGTAGGCCGCACCCGTCAGGGCCCCGACCGGGCAGATCTGCACCGTGTTGCCGGAGAAATAGGACTCGAACGGCTTCTCGGCGTAGATACCGACCTGCTGCAGCGCCCCACGCTCGATCAACGCGATGAACGGGTCGCCGGCGATCTGGTCGGAGAACCGGGTGCACCGTGCGCACAGCACGCAACGATCGCGGTCCAGCAGCACCTGCGTCGAGATGTTGATCGGCTTGGGATAGGTCCGTTTGACGTCCTCGAAGCGGCTTCGGGCGCGGCCGTTGCTCATTGCCTGGTTCTGCAGCGGGCACTCCCCGCCCTTGTCGCACACCGGGCAGTCCAGCGGGTGGTTGATGAGCAGGAATTCCATCTGGCCGTGCTGCGCCTTGTTGGCAACCTGCGACGTGTGCTGGGTCTGCACGGCCATACCCTCGCTGGCCTCCAGGGTGCAGGAGGTCTGCGGCTTGGGCATCGCACGCATCGAGCCGTCCGGGCCCTTGGTCGAGACCTCGACCAGGCACTGGCGACAGGCGCCGACCGGGTCCAGCAACGGGTGGTCGCAGAACCGTGGGATCTGGATGCCGATGTGCTCGGCAGCACGAATGACCAGCGTGCCCTTGGGAACGCTGACGGGGACGCCGTCAACGGTGAGGGTGATGGCATCCGCCGCGGTAGGCACCGGACTCGCGTTGCCGCCCTTGTCGACGGCGTTGCCGCCGCCAGCGGGTGAGGTGACCGTCGTCATGCGGACACAACCTCCTTGGTATCGCGAGTAGGGACGTCGAAGAGTACCGAGGCTTCCGGGGGGAACGCCTCCCACCAGGGACTGTGCATGCCGACCTCGAACTCCTCGCGGAAGTACTGGACCGCCGAGGTCACCGGACTGGTGGCGCCATCGCCGAGCGCGCAGAAGCTGCGCCCCAGGATGTTGTCACAGATGTCGACCAGCTTGTCGATGTCGTCCTGGGTGCCCTGACCGTGCTCCAGTCGGGTCATGATCTGCTTCAACCAGAAAGTGCCCTCGCGGCACGGGGTGCACTTTCCGCACGACTCGTGGGCATAGAAGTCGGTCCACCGGCTGACGGCCCGGACCACAGACACCGACTCGTCGAAAATCTGCAGCGCCCGCGTGCCGAGCATCGAGCCGGCGGCGGCTACCGATTCGAAGTCCAGCGGCACATCGAGGTGTTCGTCGGTGAAGATCGGGGTCGATGACCCGCCGGGTGTCCAGAACTTCAGCTTCGCGCCATTGCGCATACCGCCGGCCATCTCCAGCAGCTCGCGCAACGTGATGCCCAGCGGTGCTTCGTACTGACCCGGGCGGGTGACGTGACCGGACAGGCTGAAGATGCCGTAGCCCTTGGACTTGTCGGTGCCGAGCGCTGAGAACCAGTCAGCACCGTTCAGCACGATCGAGGGTACGGAGGCAATGGACTCGACGTTGTTGACGACGGTCGGTCGCGCGTACAGGCCGGCGACGGCCGGGAACGGCGGCTTGAGGCGCGGCTGTCCGCGGCGGCCCTCCAGGGAGTCCAGCAGTGCGGTCTCTTCACCGCAGATGTAGGCGCCCGCACCGGCATGCAACGTGATGTCCAGGTCGAACCCGGTGCCGTGGATGTTCTGACCCAGATGTCCGGCCGCGTACGCCTCATCAATCGCGTTCAGCAACCGCCGGTAGACGTGGACGACTTCGCCGCGAAGGTAGATAAACGCGTGGTTGCAGCCGATCGCGAACGAGGTGATGATCATGCCCTCGATCAGCAGATGCGGTGCAGCGAGCATCATCGGGGTGTCTTTGCAGGTGCCCGGTTCGGACTCGTCAGCGTTGATCACCAGGTAGCGGGGGCCGCCGTCCGGCTTCGGCAGGAAGCTCCACTTCAGGCCGGTCGGGAATCCCGCACCACCGCGCCCGCGCAGACCGGAGCCCTTGGCGGCAGTAACGAGATCGGCCGGATCCATCGCCAAGGCCTTCTCCAGACCCTGGTAGCCCTCGTGCTGCAGATAGGTCTCCAGGGTCCAGCTCTGCGGCTGGTCCCAGAACCGGGTCAGGATCGGGGTCAACGGGGTACTCATATCACTCATCCACCTTTTCGCCGGCCTTGCTGCCTGCGGGGTTTGCGGGGGTGTCGGTCGATCCCGCCAGACCCGCCGCCATGTGGTCGGACGGACTGTCGGCGTCGGAGTCGCCGGTGATATCCACCGACGGCGCATGCGGGTCGAACCCGCGCTGCTTGGCCAACCGCAGGCCCTCGAGCGACGGGCCGCCTGCGCCCACACCCTCGCCTGCGAGTCCGTCGGAGAACCCGGCGAGGACCCGGGACATCTGCTTGAAAGTACAGACCTTCGCAGCTCCACGGGTGGGCACGACGTCCTTGCCCGCACGCAGGTCCTCGACCAGCGCAATTGCCGATTGCGGCGTCTGGTTGTCCAGGAATTCCCAGTTGGCCATCACGACCGGCGCGTAGTCGCATGCCGCATTGCACTCGACCCGCTCGAGGGTGACCTTGCCATCCGCCGTCGTCTCGTCGTGCCCGATGCCGAGGTGCTCGCTGAGGGTGTCAAATATCTGGTCGCCGCCCATGATCGCGCACAGCGTGTTGGTGCATACCCCGACGGTGTACTCACCGTTCGGGTGTCGCTTGTACTGGGTGTAGAACGTCGCGACGCCACTGACCTCGGCATCCGCCAACTCAAGTTTCGCTGCACAGAAAGAGACGCCGCGCCCCGTCACATACCCGTCGAGGCTCTGGATCAGGTGCAGCAGCGGTAGCAACGCGGAGCGCTTCTGGGGGTAACGCGCGATGATCAGATCCGCGTCCAGGTGCAGCATTGCCAGGGTCTGCTCGTCGTACGGGGTCCTGCTGGCGTGCAGTGGGGTCGGCGGATGCAGGAACGCATCGGACGGATTCTTCAGATGCTCGGGATGCACGTGGGTCACCGAGCTCAACCTCTCGGACGTGGCGACTTCGGCGTCTGCGGACCGATGTGACTCGTTGCTCATCGGTCCACTCCACCCATCACGGGATCGATCGAGGCGACGGCGACGATGATGTCGGCGACCGATCCGCCCTCCGACATCGCTGCCACTGCCTGCAGGTTGTTGAACGACGGATCGCGGAAGTGCGCCCGGTAGGGCCGGGTCGAACCGTCGGAGACGATGTGACAGCCGAGCTCGCCCTTGGGCGACTCGATCGCGGTGTACGCCTGGCCGGGGGGCACCCGGAATCCCTCGGTCACCAGCTTGAAGTGGTGGATCAGCGACTCCATCGACTCGCTCATGATCTCCCGGATGTGCTCCAGGCTGTTGCCCTGCCCGTCGGCGCCGACCGACAACTGTGCCGGCCAGGCGATCTTCTTGTCCGCGACCATGACCGGACCTGGCTCAGCGTCCAGGCGATCGGCGCACTGCTGCACGATGTGCATCGACTGGTACATCTCATCGATCCGCAACCGCAACCGCCCGTAGGCGTCGCAACTGTCGCGTACCGGGACCTCGAAGTCATACGTTTCGTAACCGCAGTACGGGTCGGCCTTGCGTAGGTCGTACGGCAGACCCGAGGCACGCAGCACCGGACCGGTGACGCCCAGAGCCATGCATCCGGTGAGGTCCAGGTAGCCCACGTCGACCATCCGCCCCTTGACGATCGGGTTCTCGTTCAGGAGTGCTTCCAGCTCGCCGATGCCGCGACGTAGGTCCGGCATCATCGCCCGGACCTGTTCGGTCGTACCTTCCGGGACGTCCTGTGAGACACCACCGGGGCGGATGTAGGCGTTGTTCATCCGCAGCCCGGTCACGGCCTCGAAGATCTGCAGGAGGCGCTCACGCTCGCGGAAGCCGATGGTCATGACCGTGGTCGCGCCCATTTCCATGCCGCCGGTCGCGAGCGCGACGAGGTGGGAGCTGATCCGGGTCAGTTCCATCATCATCACCCGGATGACGCTGGCCCGCGCGGGGATCTGGTCGGTGATGCCGAGCAGCTTCTCGATCGAGAGGCAGTAGGCGGTCTCGTTGAACATCGGGGTGAGGTAGTCCATCCGGGTGCAGAACGTCACCCCCTGCGTCCAGGTGCGGAACTCCATGTTCTTTTCGATGCCGGTGTGCAGGTAGCCGATACCGGCCCGCGCCTCGGTGACCGTCTCGCCGTCCAGCTCCAGGATCAACCGCAGCACACCGTGCGTGGACGGGTGTTGCGGACCCATGTTGACGATGATCCGCTCTTCGTGCAGCGCGGATGCCTCATCGACCAGGTCGTCCCAGTCGCCGCCGGACGCGTTGAGGACAGGTGTGTCGCCGTCGACGCCGACCTTCTTCTCGCTCCTGGCGCTGGTCTGGCCGAATGCGTCGTGCTCTGCTGTGGTGCTCATGTGTAGGACCTCCGCGTGTCCGGGGGCGGCACTGTGGCGCCCTTGTACTCCACCGGGATGCCACCCAGTGGATAGTCCTTGCGTTGGGGGTGGCCCGGCCAGTCGTCGGGCATCAGGATGCGGGTCAGGGCCGGATGACCGTCGAAGACGATGCCGAACATGTCCCACGTCTCACGCTCGTGCCAGTCCGCACCGGGGTACGTCGACACGATGCTCGGGATGACCGCGTCGCCCTCGGGGACCGCGACCTCCAACCGGATGCGCTTGTTGTTGTTGGTGATCGAGACGAGGTGGTAGAGCGCGTGCAGCTCTGCGCCGGTCTCGTCCGGGTAGTGAACACCCGAGATGCTCATGCACATCTCGAACCGCAGTTTCGGCTCATCGCGCAGCGCCTGCGCGACCGCGGGCAGGTGTTCGCGGCGGACGAACAAGGTCAGCTCGCCCCGGTCGACCACGGTGCGCTCGACTGCCTGCTCATACGACGTGCCGGTGCTCTGCAGCGCACTGCCGAGGACATCTGCCATCAGGTCGAACGAACCGCCGAACGGTCGCTCGCTGTTTCCGGGGAAGAGCACGGGCCTCTTGAGGCCGCCGTACCCGCTGGTGTCATTGCCGAGCGAGGAGCCGAACATGCCCTGCCGTTGCGACACGACCACCGGGTCGGCGTTGTGCTGCTCGTGGGGCTGAATCGCGAATTCCTGAGCAGCTGCGGTACGCGTGATCGGACCGCCGGACGGCTCTTTGACTGGCCCTGTGGTGGCCGGACCCGCAGTCGGCTTGCCCCCTGATGTGGGGATGTCCTTTTTCGAGTCGTCCTGTTTCGAGTCGTCGGTCACGCCAGTAGACCCTTCATCGCGTGGGTCGGCGTCGCTTCCAGTGCGGCCGCCTCAGCAGCACGCGCCGCGGCAACCCGGTTGACGCCCAACTTCATCCCCTGGATCTGCTTGTGCAGCTCGAGAATGGCGTTGAGCAACATCTGCGGACGCGGCGGACAGCCCGGCAGGAAGACATCGACCGGAATGATGTGGTCGACACCCTGCACGATGGCGTAGTTGTTGAACATTCCGCCGGAGCTTGCGCAGACGCCCATCGAGATGACCCACTTGGGCTCCGGCATCTGGTCGTAGACCTGGCGGACGATCGGGGCCATCTTCTGGCTCACCCGACCTGCCACGATCATCAGGTCGGCCTGGCGCGGGGTCGCGCTGAAGCGCTCCATCCCGAACCGGGCGATGTCGTAGTCGGGGGTGCCGACCGCCATCATCTCGATCGCGCAGCAGGCGAGACCGAAAGTGGCGGGCCAGACCGAACCCTTGCGCATGTAGCCGGCCACCTGCTCGACGGTCGTCAGCATGAATCCTGCGGGGAGCTTCTCTTCAATACCCATTTCACACACCTGTGCTTTCGAGCCGGACAGTGCTGCAGGTCATTCGATGCGGGGTCAGTCCCATTCCAGGCCACCTCGGCGCCACACGTACGCATACGCGATGAACACGGTCGCCACGAAGAGCACCATCTCGATCAGCGCGAACAGGCCCATCGAGTCGAAGTGCACGGCGAACGGGTAGAGGAAAATACTTTCGATGTCGAAGATGATGAAGAGCATCGCGGTCAGGTAGTACTTGATCGGCACCCGACCACCGCCGTCGGCCTGCGGGCTGGGCTGGATTCCGCACTCATAGGCATCGGCCTTGGCGCGGTTGTACCGCTTCGGGCCGGCAAGACCAGCCGCGCCCAGCACGGAGAAAATCGCGAAACCAGCGCCCAGCGCCGCGAACATCAGCAGCGGGTAATAGGAGTAGTTGGTCATGCGAGCTCCTTCCAGGCGCGGCGGGCGGACCCGGAGCGCAATTCATCCGCTACCGCAGCAGCGACGATCTCGAGGTACATCATGCCGCCGGAGTCATCCGGGACAGCAGGGCCAACGCCTTGTCGTCCAATTTGCCGCCGGTGGTGTCACCGAGGTTCGCCATGACTTTCAGCAGGAACTGCATCATGGTTTTGCGGGGCAGACCGTACTTCACGGCAAGCCTCATGACCTCGGGGTTACCGATCATCTTGGCGAACACGCGCCCCAGTGTGTAGTACCCGCCCAGCGCGTCGCGCATTACCTGCGGGTAGCTCAACAGCACGCGCTCCCGACTTGCGTCGTCGGTGCGGGCAAACGCCTGCGCTACGACCTCGGAGGCGAGACGCGCGGACTCCATCGCGTAGGCGATGCCCTCCCCGTTGAAGGGGTTGACCATGCCGCCTGCGTCGCCGACCAGGAGCAGACCGTCGGCGTAATGCGGCTGACGGTTGAAGCCCATCGGCAGAGCGGCGCCGCGGATCGGACCGGTGATGGTCTCCTCGTTGTACGTCCACTCCTCCGGCATCGTCGCGACCCAGCGGCGCATGACGTCCTTGTAGTCGGTCTTGCCGAACGCCGAGGAGGTGTTCAGGATGCCGAGCCCGACGTTCGACGTACCGTCGCCGACCCCGAAGATCCAGCCGTATCCGGGCAACAGGACCCGCTTGCCGTTCTTGTCCTTGGACCACAGCTCCAACCACGACTCGAGGTAGTCGTCATCGTGGCGCGGGCTCGTGTAGTAGGCGCGGACGGCAACACCCATCGGGCGGTCCTCACGCTTCTCCCGGCCCATCGCCAGGGACAGCCGGCTGGAGTTTCCGTCGGCGGCGATCACCAGGGGCGCCCGGTAGCTCATCGTCTTGCCGGTGGCGCGACCGTCCTGGCCCATCTCTTTGGCGTCCACGCCGACGATGTGACCGTTCGAGCCCCTGATCGGCGCGATCACGTTCACACCCTCCCGCAGCTGCGCGCCGTGCTTGACGGCGTGCTTGGCCAGGATGTCGTCGAAATCCTGCCGGGTGCGGACCAGGCCGTAGGGCGGGAAACTGGCGTTGTCGGGCCAGTCCAACTGCAGCCGCATGCCGCCGCCGATGATCCGCAGGCCCTTGTTCCTGATCCAGCCGTCGTCCTCGGGCATCGGGATGCCGAGGCTGACCAGTTCGCGCACGGCCCGGGGAGTGAGGCCGTCGCCGCAGATCTTCTCGCGCGGGAAGTGCGTCTTCTCGAGTAGCAGGACGTCGAGCCCGGCCATCGAGAGGTATGCGGCGACCGACGATCCGCCGGGACCGGCTCCGACAACGATGACATCGGCTGTTTCGGGGGCGGTGGTGCTGACAGCGCCGCCCATCTGTGACTGGCTCACGGGGCGTCCTCGGGGGGTCTTGTGACAGTTTTCACGAGCGCCTGAAACTCTACGTCCGAGAGGCACACGCCTCTCACTAAGGCGGACCTAACCAACCTTCGGCTAACCGCACGTTCGGCGGCGGGCAGGGCCACACGTGGGTACCGAAGGTCGGTGCGCCGCACGGTTGAGGACGAGCAGACCCGAACGTGGACCGGCCGACGTCAGGACTGCTTGCGGCCCCGGTGCAGCGCGACGATTCCGCCCGTCAGATTGCGCCATTCGACGCCTGCCCACCCAGCCTGCTGCAGTTCGACCGCCAGCCCGGACTGATCCGGCCAGGACTGGATCGACTCAGCCAGATAGACGTAGGACTCTGCGTTCGAACCGACGCGACGTGCGATCTTGGGCAGCGCCTGCATCAGATATTCGGAGTACACCTTGCGGAACGCGCCGTTCGTGGGTGTGGAGAACTCGCAGATCACCAGTCGGCCGCCCGGCTTGGTGACTCTCAGGAATTCGGTCAATGCGATCAGCGGGTCCGCTACGTTGCGTAACCCGAAGGTCATCGTGACCGCGTCGAATGTGTCGTCCCTGAACGGCAACCGCATCGCGTCAGCTGCGGTGAACGCCATCCGGGGCCGCACCTTCTTGCCCTGTCGAAGCATTCCCAGCGAGAAATCCGCGGGAATGACGCGGGCACCACGGGTTTCGAACGGAATACTGCTGGTGCCGGTGCCGGCAGCGATATCCAGCACCAACTCACCGCGCTGAGGGTCAACGGCTTCCACCACGATGGGACGCCAGCGGCGATCCTGCCCCAGCGACAGCACGTCGTTCGTCAGGTCGTAGCGCTTGGCGACGCCGTCGAACATCCGGGCAACGTCGGCTGGTTGCTTGTCGAGGCTGGCACGGTTCATATCTCGCATCCTCGCTCATCGCAGCTTCAGGCTGTCGACCGAGTACACCAATTCCCCTTCCACGTTTGCGTCGCCGGCGACCGAGGCCGGTGCTACCCAGGCGATTCTTTCCACGTTTGCGTCGCCGGCGACCCGGGTGGGCACGGAGCCGGCCTGGCGGCTGCCCTCCGTCCTGCTCTCCGTCCTGGCCTCGCGTCAGTTCAAACCGGATCCCCGGGTGGACGGGCCAGATGCCCCGGCTACCGTTGTCGTTTGTGACCTCGCTCGCCGCATCCGCACCGATGGGCATACCGGATCTGGTCGTCAGGACAACACGGATCGACGACCCGGGCGACCTCGCCCGACTGATCCCCCCTGGACTCCCCTCCGGTGAGGTGTTGAGTTGGCTCCGCGGTGGGGACGGACTCGTCGGCTGGGGTCGGGCGGCCTCCATCGACACCGCTGGCGAGCGCCGGTTCAAGGATGCCAGCGACTGGTGGCATGAGGTGAGAACCAGTGCCTTCGTGCGCTCGGACGTGGAATTGGCCGGCACGGGACTGGTGGCGTTCGGCTCTTTCGCGTTCTCGTCCGGATCACCTGCCGGGGGTTCGCTCGTCGTCCCGTCCACGATCGTCGGCCGGCGTGCAGGCACCTCTTGGGTGACCACGATCAGCGAACGACTGGAGAAGCTGCCCGCACCGATGCCGCAGACCACGCCGATCCCACCCGGCGCCGCGACTTTCAGCGACGGCGCACTCACGGGCGCCCAGTGGGAGCAGGCGGTAGCCAGGGCGGTCGACGCGATCGTCGCCGGAGACGTGGACAAGGTCGTCATGGCGCGCGATGTCATCGCCCGCACCGACGAACGCATCGACCCTCGATGGTTGATCGGACAGCTGGCGTCCCGTTACGTCAATACCTGGACCTTCTCCATGGACGGCCTCGTCGGAGCCACTCCGGAGATGCTGGTACGCCGCGAGCGCGGGCTGGTGACATCACGAGTGCTGGCCGGGACCATCCAGCGCAGCGGCGACGACAGTCGCGACCTCGCGTTGGCGGGCTCTCTGGCGCGCTCGTCGAAGGACCTGGAGGAGCACGAGTACGCCGTGCGATCGGTCGCGGACGCGCTGAAACCGCACTGCACCTCGATGAATGTGCCCGAGTCGCCCTTCGTACTTCACCTGCCCAACGTGATGCACCTGGCGACCGATGTCGTCGGGGTACTCGCGGGCTATGCGACATCGCTCACATTGGCTGCAGCGCTGCATCCGTCAGCCGCCGTCTGCGGCACACCCACCACCGCCGCTGCCACGTTGATCCATTCGCTGGAGCACCTGGACCGTGGACGTTATGCCGGCCCGGTGGGCTGGATGGATGCCAGCGGTGACGGCGAGTGGGGCATCGCGTTGCGCTGCGGGCAACTGGACGCATCGGATCCCTCGTGTATGCGTTTGTACGCAGGGTGCGGCATCGTGGCCGGGTCGGTGCCGGCCGATGAGCTGGCTGAGTCCGAATCGAAACTGGTGCCGATGCGCGAGGCCCTGACCGGCTGATCCCGCTACTGGCGCAGCGCAAACGCCGACTCGCCTGTCGGCTGTCGGGAAACTGGGGGTGGGGCATCCAGCGGGGCGATGGCGTCGAATTACCTTCGAACTCAGCTGTACCTCGCCGAATTATCATGACTGACCCCACTGCGAAAGAGACCCCTCATGAGCTCACTGCACGACTTCTCTGCGGACACCCTGACCGGGCAGGAGCAGCTGCTGTCCGAATACGACGGCAAGGTGGCCCTCGTGGTGAACACGGCCAGCAAGTGCGGTTTCACCCCTCAGTTCGAGGGCCTGGAGAAGTTGTGGGGCGATTTCCGCGAGGAGGGACTGGTCGTGCTCGGCTTCCCGTGCAACCAGTTCGCCTCCCAGGATCCCGGCGACGCCGAGCAGATCGGGCAGTTCTGCCAGGCCAACTACGGCGTCAGCTTCCCGATGTTCGCCAAGATCGAGGTGAACGGTTCCGACGCGCACCCGCTCTACCAGTGGCTCCGCAAGGAGAAGGGCGGGATGCTCGGTAGCCGTATCAAATGGAATTTCACCAAATTTCTGGTCGGCAAGGACGGGCAGGTCATCAAGCGGTACGGCCCCACGACCAAGCCCGCGGACATCGCCGCCGACATCAGGAGCGCCCTCGCTGCCTGAGTTCCACGCCCGGAGCTCATGCGTTGAGTGGGCAGGCTCAGGTCAATGCTTCACCGGCGAGGGCGAAGAGCCGCTCCTGAAAAGCACGTTGTCGGGACCTGTCCAGGTGCACCTCGATCACGCGGATACCTTTTGCTTTCGAGCCGACCCGCTCACTCAACACGCGGGCGTCGGCGACGAGCTCGTGCGGCACGCCGTACGCCGCACACAGCCCCGCGATCGATACCCCGGTCGGGGTGCCGAAGACGCGCTCATATGCGGGGTCCAGCCCTGCGCCGTCTGCGGCGCCCGGCTCCAACGTGCCGAAGATGCCGCCACCGTCGTCGCCCAACACCACGATCGTCAGATCGGGACGCGGCTCGCCCGGCCCGATGAGCAAGCCGTTGGCGTCGTGCACGAACGTCAGGTCGCCCATCAGCGCGTACGCCGGGTGGTCCGCCCGGCTCAGCGCGAAACCGACTGCGGTGGAGATCGACCCGTCGATGCCCGCCAGGCCGCGGTTCGCGACGGAGACCACATCCCTCGATACGAGGGAGGAATTGCGACCCAGATCCAGGTAGCGCGCTGCGCTGGAAGACCCGACGAACAGTCCCGACCCCGCCGGTATGGAGTGCACCACTGCCCGGGCAATCGTGAAACCGCTGGGCCACGATTCATCGATCACAGTGCCGGCAACCTGCGCCAGGGTCGCGCCCGCCGCGCGCCACTGCGCCGCCCACTCGCGGTCCACGCTGCTGGCCACGGCATCGTGGCTACTTTCCAGAGCCGCCCAGTCGTGCACGGCGCTGAGCGAGTGCGCCGGGTCCGACCAGAGTCCGGACGGGCTGACGAGCTCCACCTGCACCGACGGGTTGCGCAGCAGACGGGCCACACCGCGGTCCAGCGTCGGACGGCCGCCGACCAGCACGCGCTCGGGCAGGTGAGCGTCCACCCAGTCCTGCGCGTGCAACAGCAACGGGCCGTGCGGTAGCACCCGCACCCGGTGAAAGGCCCCGAACGGTTCCGCGATCAACGGCCACCCGGCCGAATCAGCGAGCGCAGCGAACTGGGCGGCAGCTGCGGGGTCGGGGACATCGCCGAGCACCGCGAGCGTGCGCGGCACGGCGCGAATCGTGCTGGCAGCAGCGGACGCAGGCGCGGCGAAGCGGGTCCAGGGGCGACCGTCTGGCCGCCCGCCATTCGCGACCAGGCGCGGCGCACGTTGCCCGTGATCGCTCGTCTGAGGGACCAGGGGCTCGCGGAACGGCAGATTCAGGTGCACCGGCCCCGGCGCCCCGCCGAGCAGACCGCGAGCGTGCCCGACAGCCTGGGAGGCCACCGACCGCCATACGGCGTTCTGTGCGTCGCGCTCGTCGCGCTCGTGCGGGGTGCCGAGGTCATGGGACCAGCGGGTGGCGGAGCCGAAGATATCGACTTGATCGGTGCTCTGGTTGGCGCCGGTCCCCCGCAACTCCGGCGGCCGGTCCGCCGACAGGATCATCATCGGCACCTGGGCGTGGGAGGCCTCCAGTACCGCCGGGTGCAGGTTGGCGACCGCGGTACCGCTGGTCACGACGACAGGAACCGGCACCCTGCTGGCCTTGGCCAGCCCGAGCGCAAGGAACGCCGCCGACCGCTCATCCACCCGCACGTGCAGCCGCAGCAGTCCTGCGCGATCGGCGTCCTGCAGCGCGTACGCCAGTGGGGCAGATCGCGATCCGGGTGCGAGCACAGCATCCGTCACCCCATGGCGGATGAGTTCGTCGATCAACGTCGTGGCGCAGGCGATGCTCGGATTCACCCTGCCATGATCCCCCCGCCACCATCCTCCCCAGGACGACGTCCACCTGACCCGCTGCGGGGACCGGGTCAGGTCTCCCGCCGACGCGTATCGAGGCAGATATATCCAGATCGGCCATTTCGGGTGATTCAACTCTCACCGCGCGGGGTATGACCAGATAAGAGCACCGGATCGAGCGCCGGTGAACAGGATGAGGGAGAAATCATGCGCGCCATATCGCCGGAAGCAACGGATGCTCGACAGCGCCTCAATACGGCATTACGCGCTGTACGCCTTGCCGACCGGCAGGTCCCGTGCGAGATCAATCCCGATCTGTGGACGAGCAACAACAGGGCAGACCGCGAGGCTGCAGCCTTCCGGTGCCTCGCGTGCCCGGTGCGCGAAGAGTGCTCTGCCGCCAGCAGTTTTGAGCGGGTCGGTGTGTGGGGATCGCAGATCCGGGCCGCCGGATCGCTTGAATGGTGACCTGGGTTTTCGCTTCGCAATCTTGACAGTTTTTATTGGAACGACCATTCTTGATTCATGGGTCGGTCCCGACAGTTCAGCGAAGCAGCCGCAGTAGCCGCTGCCGCTGCACTGTTCCGGCGACAGGGGTATACATCGACCTCGATCGATGACATCGTCGGCGCCACCGGGGTGCATCGAGCCAGCCTCTACAGCGTCTTCGGCAGCAAATACGGGCTCTTCGTCAGAGCCCTCGATGAAGCACTTGCGAAGCTCTCCGGCAGTCACGACGCGAAATCGCCCACTTCCCTCGACCTCGTCCTCATCGCGCTCGTCGAGCTCGCGCCCTCCGACCAGGCAGTGCGACAGCGCCTGATCGACGGCATCGCTGCGACCCATCTCACCGCCTCGCACCTCGGGGAACGCATGCTGGCGCGGGCCGGTATGGGAGCTCATCGAAGGAGTGCTCAGTCATGACACACACCAACGTCACCATCACCGGTGACATGCTCGTCGTCGAGCCGCAGGGACTGGACAAGATGTGGTCTTTCACCCGACGCCTGACGATCCCGCTCGAGCACGTCCGGGGGGCAACGCACGACCCCGGCATGCGTCAGGAGCACAAAGGCAGACGCGGCCCGGGTCTTCACCTGCCCGGGAAATTGGCCGGCACCTTCCACGCCGACGGCGAATGTCAGTTCTGGAACGTCTCCGATTTCGCTCAGACCGTGGTCGTGCAGCTCGATCCCGCTGAGCACTTCACCCGGCTCGTCATCTCCGTCGATGACGCGCCACACGCTGTGGACGCCATCAACGCAGCCATCAGCAGCTGAACAAGCAGCGGACTGCTCCGGCAGACTGGCCCTTGTGAGCACACCCGAGCCCAAGTCCTGCGCTGCCTGCGGACGACGCATCGAGTGGCGTAAGAAATGGGCGAGGGACTGGGAGCAGGTGCGTTACTGCAGCGCGTCGTGCCGCAAACACGGTGTCACTGCCGTCGATGCCCAACTGGAACAGACGATCCTGGAACTGCTCGATTCCAGGGCACGGTCGGCCACCATCTGCCCTTCGGACGCGGCCCGGATCGTGGGCGCGTCGGCGGCGAATCCAGACGGCTGGCGGGACCTGATGGAGCCGGCCCGGCGCGCGGCGCGGCGGCTCGTGAACGCGGGCGACGTCGTCATCACCCAAGGTGGGCGCATCGTTGATCCGTCGACTGCCAAAGGCCCGATCCGGATCCGACGCGTCTGAGCCCGTACACCGCCGCACGTGAGGGTCGCGCCCTGTCAGAATCAGAGCATGGTGATTGAAAATGTCGGCCTGGAACTACCCACGCTGCGCATGTCGGATGCGGACGACCCGTTGACTTCACAGCAGTTCCGGACGGATCTGCTGCAGGCCACCCACGAGGTGGGCTTCTTCTACCTCACCGACCACGGCATCGACCTCGAACTGATGCGCGGGATCATCGCCGTGGCCCGCGAGTTCTTCGCGCTGCCGGATGCGGAGAAACTGTCGGTCGAGATGGTCAACAGCCCGCACTTTCGTGGTTACAACCGGGTGGGCGGGGAGCTCACCGGCGGCAAGACCGACTGGCGCGAGCAGATCGACATCGCGCCGGAACGCGAACCGCTGCCGTACGGAGCTGGTCACCCGGACTACAACATGCTGCAAGGACCGAACCAGTGGCCGGCCGCGTTGCCCCGGCTGCGCGAGGTGGTGCAGGAGTGGAACGCGATGCTCGAGGCGCTCGCGGGACGGCTGTTGGCCCAATGGGCGCTGGCGCTCGGCCAACAGCCGACCGTCTTCGACAGCGCATTCGGTGACCGACCGGCGACGCTGACCAAGATGGTCCGCTACCCCGGCAAGACGACCGAGTCGGCGACGCAGGGCGTCGGGTGGCACAACGACCCGGGCGTGCTCACCCTGCTGCTCGTCGAGCCCGGCACGGCCGGTCTACAGATCGAACACGACGGCGAGGTGGTCGACGCGCCGCCGCTGAACGGCGCCTTCATCGTCAATATCGGCGAAATGCTCGAGTGGGCAACGGACGGATACCTCAAAGCCACCAAGCACCGCGTCCTCGCGCCTGAAGCCGGAACCGACCGCATCTCGGTCCCCTACTTCCACAACCCGGCTCTGGAGGCCACCTTCCCGAAGATCGAGCTGCCGACTCATCTTGCCGCCCACGCCGCAGGCATCACCCTGGATGAATCGAACCCGATCCTCGATGTCTTCGGGCACAACATCCTCAAGGCACGGCTACGCGCCCACCCCGATGTCGTCGCCGCCCATCACTCCCACCTGCAGCCGCCCCGCTGACGCAGCGTGGCCCGTCGGCAGACGGCCTGGCCTGGCCTGGCGTGCTCAGGCTGCGGAGCCGGCGAGCGCATTGACTGCTGCGCCGAAGAGCCACGGGGCGCGACCGGCCGCAGGCACGATCGCGCGGCGTACGACGCCGACCTGCGTCGCATGCAACAACCCCGCGGTGAGGGCCTGGTACCGCCAGCTCGCGAGCCGCCAGGCCCGCTCGTAATCGCGGGCCCGCCCGGCCACGATCGCATCGACGGCAACCCGCGCATGCGCGACCCCCAGCGCAATCCCTTCGCCGGTCAATGCGTCGACGTATCCCGACGCGTCACCGACCAGCAGTACCCGACCGGCCACCCGGGCGCGGCTGCGCTGGCGTAGCGGACCGGCACCGGCGATCCTGTCGTGCTCGACACCCGCGACGCGCTCGGCGATGGCAGGCACCCGGGCGAGATGGTCGGCATACGGCCCCTTGTCCGACG
>JALYUK010000438.1 GCA_030853805.1 Actinomycetota bacterium
GCAGTGGGCTCACGCAAACCCGGTCATGCTGGTGCATTCTGCGACCGCGCCGCGCACCGCGACGCTCGACCAGGTCACCGATCGCGCGGTCGGCAGCGGCAACGAGCATGCGATCAAGTTCGCCGAAGTGGCGCAGGAATCACATCGTCGCGGCAACCCTCATGCACTCCCAGCGGCGGCTCGCGCATGTCATCTCATCGCCGGCGACTGAGGCGGCCGGTCGCTGGGCGCGCGTCAGTGGTGACGTGCCATTACGTTTGCGCGCGCTGGATCTCGTCGACGGCCAGCTTGGCGGTCATCAGATCGACACCGGTGGCTTCTCGATAAATTTTCACCGCACGGATCGGCTCGCCCTTGTTCAACGCCTCGTGCACCTCGGTGAGATCTACGCTGGGCTGCAGCCCAGCGTGTTCAAGGAGCAGATCCACCTTTGTGTCCAGCCGTCGCAATGCCGCTCGCTGCAGATCTTGCTGCTTCAAACCCCAGGAGAACGACAATGCTGCACAGATGACAATTGCGCCGACAAATAAAAACGTCTCCATCTACGGACGATAGCCGCCAGCGCGGTGCGGCGCCTTTTACGGTGCGCAGATGGCGACAGCGCGAAAGGGACGGCACCGGGCGAATACGGACACGGGCGCCGGTGGTCCGTCGCTGTGCCGCCCGGTATCGGGCGTTCCCGGAGCGAGTTTCGGCGGTACGCTTATTGATGCTGAGATCTTCAGCCAGTTCGGGAAAGATCCGGCCGTCCGCTGCCGCGTCTCGAAGCAGCAGCTTCTGGCCCGATCGCCAAGGGTCCGTGTCCTCGATGCAGGTTTTCATGGCTCTCCTCAGTACCCCACCGACTCAGACGACTCCCGATCGTGAACTGCACGCCGGACCGCGTCTCTCATCCGATCAGTCGCCTGCCGGCAGTGATCATTCGCAATTCCGCCCACACGTGATGACACCGATCGAACGTGCGTTGGACCGCTGGGATGACGAGGGTGGACACGCTCCTCCTGGGCCGCACACCCACGCAGCGCCCGAAGTGTCGGAAGCCGAGATGTCCTGCTCCTGTGTGGCACTCGGGTTGCCATGTTCCTGCATCGCAGTGGCGGCTGTCAGGGGCACGAGATCCGTGGCCGATGAGAAGGCGTTTGCCGAAGCCCTCGCTGCGCTCGCCGAACTTGCAGACGACGCGCTGGGGGGCGTGGAGGGGCTGGACCGGGCGTCCTGCTCACCGAACATCACGTACCTCGCCCAGATCGGTATGGGTGCCGCGGCCCGCGGATGTTCGCAAGAGGGGTGGCGCGCAATGGTGGCGATCACCCAGGGGTCGGATGCGACGCGAGAGCTCGATCAGGCCGAAGAATGCATGCGGTACAGCGGTCTGTGGCCATGGGCCTGATCGTGGACGAATCGAAGCGAAAGGTCGAGCCAATGACTAACAGCACGCCAAAACCGCAGACGACGGAACGGATTGTGGTGGGGGTCGACGGATCGGCGGCCTCGATCGACGCTGTGCGGTGGGCGGCCCGCCAGGCCCAGCTCACCGGTGCCGCCCTGGAGGCGGTGATCGCCTGGCAGTACCCGATGTCCTCCAGTGGCTACCTGTTGGGCGTGCAGGACGATTGGCAGGCGAACGCGCAGTCCGTGATCGAGCATGCAATGGAACTGGCGGACCTGCCCGCGGACCTGGTCACGGCCCAACGCGTCATCGAAGGACACCCGGCAGAGATGCTGATCCAGACGGCGATGGGCGCTGATCTGCTCGTCGTCGGTAGCCGAGGGCACGGCGGATTTGCCGGCATGCTGATCGGCTCGGTCAGCGAACACGTCTGCTCGCATGCGCCGTGTCCGGTCCTCGTGGTCCGGCACATGGAGGCTCAGTAGCGACCCCGCCCGTCGTGGCGAACACGCTCAGGGGCACAGCAACTGCACCAACACGGTGGCATCGCTGATGTCCGACCGCTTGCTGGCGGTCAGCAAAGTGAGCGGTCGGCGCTGCGCCAGTTGGCGTAGATGCTCCAGCACCTCGGCACGCTCAGGTTCCTGCAGCTCGATCCGGTAGCGGCGAGCGAACTCCTCGAATCGATCCGGTTCGTGCCCGTACCACTGACGCAGCTGGGTGGACGGTGCTATTTGCTTGCACCACTCGTCCAGGTCGGCTTTCTCCTTGCTCAGCCCGCGCGGCCAGATACGATCCACCAGCACACGGGCCCCGTCACCGTCGGCACGCGGATCGTAGGGGCGTCCGACCCGGACGGTGTGGTTATCCGTCACAAGGTGGCCTCCGCGTCATTCCCGGCAGTATTTCGCTGTGCTTCACGGGTGACCCATGCCGCCACCGCCGATGGGGTATGGGGCGCCACTGCCCCGATAAGGGTTGCTGCCGTAATGCTTGTGGACGCTGACGTGATGTGGGTGGTCATCGACAAGATCCGGGTCATATTCCGGCGCCGATGCGACCTTCTCGCTCGACTGGTCGATGAGCACCTCGTCGGTGGTGATGCTGGTGATGGTTTCGACGGGTAAAAGCGTTCTCGTCTCGCCCATACCCAGGAAGCCAGAATGTTCAACCACCATGAAACGCACCTTGTGTTCCTGATCATCAACGAGTAGATCAGCCACCATGCCGATTTCGGCACCGTCTATATCTCTGACCGTGCGACCACGGACGTCATTGAGCACGCCTTCAATCGTCTGACCTCGGTCGCCCAGCGTGTAAAGGGTCGCAATCTCGTCGTCCGGCATGGCGTCATCTCCTGGAGTGGTCTGTACAGCTGTCGACGACTCGCCACTGCCGAGCAGTGGAGAAGTCCGCAGAGAATGCGACCGGGTGTGTCTGGTGTTGAGCGAGACTCCACGCGGCGGCGGTTGGCAGACTGCGAGATCCAGACCGGCTGCGAGGCAGCCAATTTCACAGTACGCGCGCCGGAGGGGCAAGTCCACAGCGCGCCTGCGGCTACCCATTATGCCCGCCGTCGCCGCGTTATCCGTTGATGGCGGTGGTGAGGCTGTAGATGCCGAGTCCGAGCATGACGACCGCAGCGATTCGGGTGATCCACTGCAACGGCAGGACCGAGAGCAGGGTTTTGCCGCCGAGGATTGCCAGCAGGCCCACGGCCCACAGTCCTAGCGTGGCTCCGACTGCCACCGAGACCGGATCGTCGTATTTCGCGGCGAGGTTGGCCGTCAGGATCTGGGTCAGGTCACCCCACTCGGCCACGAAGATGACGCCGTATCCCAGCGAAGCGACCCGCCAGAACCCAGCTGTTTCGGTAACACCGGAGACTTCTTCCTCGTCCTCTTCTTCCTTGGTGTCGTGGCCCTCGCGCCAGACCAAAAACGCGCCGAGCAGGAAGAGTGCGGCTACGACGAGTTCGACAGGACGGCGGGGTAGCAGAGTCAGTAGCGACCCGGCTGCAACGGCGATCACGACGTGAGTGATGAAGGCTGCGGCCATCCCGGCGTAGACCCACCAGATGGGAAAGCGGGTCCCCAGGACGAGACCTGCGACCGCGGTCTTGTCGGGTAGTTCGGCGATGAAGATCAGTCCGAACACGATCGCGATGATCGAGATACTGAACATGGGTCCCTCCGACGTTGCGGCCGGGGCCCAACGCTTCGAGAGAGATTCGTGAGGCGTCGGACCGCCAACCAATGGTTGATGATCCGAACGTCTCGTCCAGCCGGTCAACGCCGGCCCTGGACACCGGGCCGCGCGAGCGGCCGGTATGTCGACATCCAGTCTGGGGACTACTCCCGTTCGGCGACGAAGGTAGCCGATCGGACCGGCCGCTTCCAATTCGTGCACGGCGACGTGGAGGATTCCCGCACTGGTAGTTCAGTAAAAGACCGTCGGGGAAAACAGCGTGCTGGGGTGCTGCGGTCAGATTGGTTCGGTGTCCGAGGCGCCGAGGCGTAGGTGCTCGACGTGGTAGACCGCTTCGTCGAGCAGTGCCGCGACGTGCTGGTCGAAGAGGGTGTAGGTGATGTTGCGGCCGTTACGGGTGGCGGTCACCAACCCCATGATGCGCAGCAGCCGCAGCTGATGAGAGATTGCCGACTGCTCCATGTGCAATGCAGTGGTCAACTCGCTCACCGTCGCCGGGCCCTGTCGAAGCTGGGACAGAATCAGCAACCGGCTCGGTGCGACCAGCGCCTGCAGGGTCTCAGCAACCGCAGCGGCACTGTCGCTGTCCAGGCGCGCCGGTGGCGTGTCCCCGTCGCGCGCTCCGTGACTCACCTGCTTATCGTACCGACTGACATACATGAACATCTATTCATGTATGTCTAGGATGATCTGGTGGCAACTTCGACCCTGACCTCTCCCGACTCCCTCCTGAATTCCCGCGTGCCCGCGCCGTGGTGGGCCCGACTCATCCCCGAAGTGCGCTGGGCGGCGCTCGCGGTGGTCTTGTTCGCTGTCGGTGGGGTGCTGCAACTGGCGGGGGCGCCGGCGGCGACGTGGTGGACGGCGTACTTGTTGTGTTACGCGGCCGGCGGGTGGGAACCGGGGTTGGCCGGGCTTCAGGCGTTGCGGGAGAAGACGCTGGATGTGGACCTGCTGATGATTGTGGCCGCTATCGTCGCGGCGGGTATCGGACAGATCCTGGACGGCGCGCTGTTGATCATCATCTTCGCTACCTCCGGGGCGTTGGAAGCAGTCGCCACCAAACGCACCCGCGATTCCGTGGGCGCCCTACTTGACCTGGCACCGGAACAAGCAACCCGCCTGGAGTCCACCGGGTTAGAGGTGGTCGTCCCCGCAGCCTCATTGATCGTCGGCGATGTGATCCGGGTCCGCCCTGGTGAGCGCATCGGTGCCGACGGCAGCGTGGCCGATGGAAGTTCCGACGTCGATCAGGCACCGATCACCGGAGAGTCGATGCCGGTGGTGAAACATGCGGGGTCCCCGGTGTACGCCGGGACGATGAACGGCACCGGTTCCCTGCTGGTCACGGTGACCAGCACAGCTGGTGAATCGGTCGTCGCGCGGATCGTGGCAATGGTCGATGAGGCATCACAGACCAAGGCCGCGACCCAGCTGTTCATCGAGAAAATCGAACAGCGGTACTCCGTGGGAATGGTCACCGCCACGTTGGCGCTATTTTTCATCCCATTGGCATTCGGTGCCGAGCTGGACGCCACCCTGCTGCGGGCGATCACCTTCATGATCGTCGCGTCACCCTGCGCGGTCGTACTGGCCACGATGCCACCGCTGCTGTCGTCCATTGCCAACGCCGGACGACACGGGGTGCTGGTCAAGTCCGCAGTCGTGATGGAACAACTGGGCCACACCGACACGGTCGCGTTCGACAAGACCGGCACCCTGACCCTGGGAACCCCACGAGTCACCACAATCGACCACGCCAGTACCAGCACCCTGACAGAGCGCGAGGTGTTGCGGATAGCGGCCGCAGCAGAACGACCCAGCCAGCACCCCCTCGCCGCGGCCATCGTCGAGGCTGCGAGCCGCATCGGGATCGACTCCATTCCAGGCGCGAGCAACTTCACCTCGACACCAGGTCGCGGTGTCAGCGCCATCGTCGAAGGCCACACCATCGAAGTCAGCACACCCGGCAGTTTCACCCCGACCGACTTGCACCCCGACCTGGGCGAGAAGGTACGTCAGCGGGAAGAGGAGGGACACACTGCGGTCATCTTCAGCATCGACGGGGTGGCGCATGCGGTGATCAGCCTGTCCGACGAATTACGCCCCGAAGCACCCGAAGCCGTCCGCGCCCTGGGCCGCCTGCTGACCCACCCGCCGGTCCTACTCACCGGTGACAACGCGTCCACCGCCGCGCAACTCGCGTCGCAAGTCGGCATCCACGACGTGCGCGCGGGGCTGCTACCGCAGGACAAAGTCACCGCTGTCGCGGACCTGCAGGCGACCGGACGAAAGGTGCTCCTTATCGGAGACGGCATCAACGATGCCCCCGCGATGGCTACCGCCCACCTCGGTATCGCGATGGGAGCCCACGGCTCAGACCTGGCCCTACAAACCGCTGATGCGGTCATCGTGCGCGATGACCTGAACACCATCGCCAACGTCATCGCACTGGCCCGCCGGGCCCGCCGCGTCGTGATCGCCAACCTCATCATCGCGGCCACCGTCATCACCGCACTCGTGGCCTGGGACCTGATCGGCACCCTGCCACTACCACTGGGGGTCGCTGGCCACGAAGGATCCACCGTCATCGTCGGACTCAACGGCCTGCGCCTGCTACGCCGAGGCGCCTGGAAGGGAGCACCGCGACAGCTGGGATGAATGAGTCGCCGCTGCTTTTGCGACAACCGGGCCATACTCGTCCAATAATTGCCACGGAGCCTGGTGCGCCTTCGCCTCGGCCGCGCCACGACTGTTCCATCACCAGCTCACCACCTGGAAGGGCCACTGATGAACTTCTCCGTCAACTCCGAGGTGGGGACCTTGCGCCAGGCGATCGTGCATCGTCCCGGCATCGAGCTGGACCGGCTGACTCCCCACACCGTCGACGACCTGCTTTTCGACGACGTGATGTGGGCCGCGCGCGCACGGGAGGAGCACGACCTGTTCCGCGGGCAGCTGCAGGCGCATGGTGTGGTGGTCCACGAGTTCGCCCAGTTGCTGAGCGAGGCCCTTGACGTGCCGGGCGCGCGGGCGTTCCTATTGGAGCGGCTGACCACCGTGATCCGCTTCGGTCCGGCCCTGGACCAGGCACTGGATCTGCTGATCAGCGCTACCCCGGCTGTCGAGCTGGCCCAGAATCTGATCGGCGGGCTGCTCAAGCGCGAGATCCAGTCGCTGGTGCACACCCCGAGTCTGCTCATGGATCATCTCGGTGCCAACGACTTCGTCCTCGCGCCCCTGCCCAATCATCTTTTTCAGCGCGACAACTCGGCCTGGGTCTACGACGGGCTGTCGATCAACCCGATGATGAAGCAGGCTCGCAAGCGAGAGACGGTCAACTCCCAGGTCATCTACAACTTCCACCCGATGTTCACCGGCTCGGTCGCGACATTTCTGTACGGGAACGAGTGCGTCAACTACGAACCGGCCACCATCGAGGGCGGCGACGTGACCGTCATCGGTAATGGGGCGGTGATGATCGGTATGGGGGAGCGCACCACAGCGGAGGGTGTCGAGTTCCTCACGCGACGACTTTTTCAGACCGGCACCGCATCCAGGGTCATCGTCGTGGAACTACCGAAGACCCGCTCGTGCATGCACCTGGACACGGTCATGACGATGCTGGACCAGGAGTCCTTCAGCGTCTACCCGCT
>JALYUK010000196.1 GCA_030853805.1 Actinomycetota bacterium
TCACTGGACCGTACGAACTCGCTACCCATATCTGCGCCTACCGGTCAATGCGTGGTGACGACGGCTCTCAGAAGTCCGACGCGTCTACGGTCTCGGCAACGACGGTCACCTTGTCGTTGTCAACGGAGACGAAGCCCGCGTCGATCGTGGCAATTTTGCGTGCTCCGTCGACCGGGTCGATGCGAACCTCACCGTCGACGAGCACGGACAACAACGGCGAGTGACCGGGCAGGATGCCGAGTTCGCCTTCGGTGGTGCGTGCGCTCACGCCGTTCGCCTCGCCTTCCCACACCAGGCGGTCTGCGGCGACAAGTTGGACGTCGAGGGGGCTCACTAGTGATGACTCCTTGGTCGGGCGCCGGCCGCAATGCACCATGACGGTCAAATGTCGGTGCGTGCCGGGGTCGTCGGACGATAGTCCATGATACCGGGCCACGGCGGCTACCATCGCCAGGTGCTTGTTTCATTGACGACCGTGCTCGGCAAAGGGGTCCGTCGGGCCGCGTTGGCCCGCGGTGGCGGGTCTGCGTTTCCCGGCTTGTTCGTCGAACGTTTCGATCCGTCGTATGTCGCGAAGGTGCTCGCGACCCTGCCACGCGGAGTAGTCGTCGTCAGCGGCACCAACGGCAAGACCACCACCACCAAGATTCTGGTGGATCTGCTGGAATCACAGGGTTTACGGGTGTTCACCAACCGCACCGGCAGTAACTTCGTGCGCGGTGTCGCTGCTGCGCTGCTCGGAGCGGTCAACGTACGCGGCCGGTTGGACGCCGATATCGCCGTCCTCGAGCTCGACGAGGCGCACGCGGTGCATTTCGTCCGAGCCGTCGCACCGACGTACTGCCTGCTGCTGAACGTCATGCGCGACCAGCTGGACCGGTTCGGTGAGATCGATCACACGGCCAGCATGCTGGCCACCATCGCCGAGCACACGACCGACACGGTGGTCCTGAACCGCGACGATCCGCGACTCGGCGCGAAGTCGTTCGGGGACCGCGTGCAGCACGCTGCGTTGCGTAGCTACGGCACCAGCGTCGACCTCTCGGCAAGTTTTCCCTCCGACGACAACATGTACGGCGACGGGGAGGGCGCACCCGGGGTGGTGCCCGCGATCTTCCTGGATGACACCCAATTGGACTCCTTCGAAGGCCAACGGGCGCAGGTCTCCTACGGTGGCACGACCCATGCAGCGACGCTCGAACTGACCGGCGTCTACAACGTACTCAACGCGACGGCCGCCATCGCGCTCACCCGGGCGGTGCTCGGTGGGCAACTACGCGAAGGCCCGATGTACGACGCGCTCGCTCGGGTGCGGCCGGCGTTCGGCCGCGGCGAGGTGGTGCGGCTGCAGGACAGCGACTGCGCGATGGTGCTGGTAAAAAACCCCGCCGGCTTCCGGCTGGCGCTGCGCTCCTATGACCCCGCCGACACTGCCACGATGATCGCCATCAACGACAACTACGCGGACGGCCGCGACATGAGCTGGCTGTGGGACGTCGACTTCGCGTCGCTGCAACCGGCCGGGGTGGCCTGCGTGACGGGCGTTCGGGCGTACGACATGGCATTACGACTGCAGTACGACGACGTGCAGGTCACGACGGTCTCGCCGCAGTTGGAGCCCGCGCTGCAGGAGTTCTTGCGCAGCACGCCCGGTCAGGACAAACGGATCTACTGCACTTACACGGCGATGCTCGCGATTCGAAAAGTGCTGGCCACCAAAGGCGATCTGGAGAAGGTCACCGCATGAGCGACATCGTATGAATACGAAAGTACGCATTCTGCAGCTGTATCCCCGCGACATGAACATCTACGGCGACTGGGGAAACACCCTGGTCCTGCGGCAGCGCTTGACCTGGCACGGTTACGAGCCGCAGATCATCGACTACAACCCCGGCGACGACTTCCCGGACGGCATCGATCTTGTCGTCGGTGGTGGCGGCCAGGACAGCGGCCAGGGTGTCGTGGCACAGGACCTGCTTCGGATCGGGCCGCGACTGCATGAATTGGCGGACGCCGATGTGCCGATGCTGGTGGTCTGCGGGCTGTACCAGCTCTTCGGTCACTACTTCGACACCGTCGACGGCACCCGGCTGACCGGTATCGGGTTGCTCGACGTACACACAGTCGGCGGCACCACGCGGCTGATCGGCAACATCACCACCCGGCACCAGGACTTCGGCGACATCTTCGGCTACGAGAACCACAGTGGGAAAACCTACCTCGGCACCGGCGGGAGCGCCCTCGGAAGCGTCGTGCAGGGTGCGGGCAACAACGGCGACGACGGCACCGAGGGTGCCCGCTACCGCAATGTGCTCGGCACCTACCTGCATGGGTCTGTGCTCCCCAAGAATCCCCGGATTGCCGACTTCCTGATCGAGCGCGCCGTACGCATGCGGCAGCCGGACTTAGTGCCCGCATCGATCGATGACCGGTACGCCGAGCAGGCCCGCCGCGTCGCCGCTACCCGACCGCGCTGAACAACGTCTTGCCGTCTTTCACGTTCGCCGTCTTTCACGTTTGCGTCGCTGACGACCACAAAAGTGTCGCATCCAGCTTTCTCGGCCACATTTGCGTCGCCGGCGACCAAAACGTGATCAGCACACGGGTTCGTGGACGAGTGACCGAAGGATGACCGTCAGCCTGATCGGCGCGTTCCTGGCCGCCGTCGCGTACGGCGCAGCGACGATCCTGGAGGCCATCGGAGTACGGCAACTGGGTGCACTCCCCCAGAGTTCGCCGTGGCGCGACCGGATGCCGGGCGCCGGGATCTACCTGTGCGGGCTCATCGTGGATCTGGTGGGGTTTCTGCTGTCAGCCGCGGCGCTACGACGTCTGCCGCTCTTTCTGGTCGAGTCCGCGGTCGCTTCCTCGGTGGCGATCACCGCCGTCCTGGCCGTCTTCCTCCTCGGCGTTCGCCTGCACCGCAGCGAGATCATCGCCCTCGGTGGGGTGGGTGCCGGCCTGGTACTCCTCGCCGTCAGCGCCAAGGAAGGCCCGCCTCAAGCGGTCGGCCACCTCGCCGGTTGGCTGCTACTGCTCGCCGCCGGCGCGGTCGCACTGATCCTGCTCGTCGGTTGGCGGATGGCTGCGGACCGCGAATCATCGGCCGCGGTGCTGGCACTGGGCGCCGGAGCCGGATTCGGCCTGATGGGCGTGGCCGCACGCATCATCGTGATCCCGGATCACTGGTGGCAGTGGTTCACCGAACCGACATTCTGGGCGCTGATCGCGCACGGAGGACTGGCCTTGACCGCCTACGGCCTCGCGTTGAGCCGCGGTCGGACCACCACGGTGGCTGCGGTGACCTTCGCCACCGAGACGGTGCTGCCCGCGATCATCGGACTCACGCTGCTCGGCGACGGCGTACGCCAGCACCTATGGGCCGTTGCCGGGGTCGGATTTGCACTTGCCCTCGGCAGTTGCATCGCCCTCGCGCAACGCGCTGAACCCGAACCAGCGGCCGGGCAGAGTTGCTGAGACACGGCAGGCAGGGACACTGTCGTCATGAGCATCGAGCCGCCGCCTACCGGTGACAAACCCGTCGACGAGCGTCCGGCGCATCGGAACGAGTCCGTCGACGAGAGAATGGACCGCAACTGGGTTGAGTTGCTCCAGGAGTTGCGGGTCACCCAGACCGGTGTACAGATCCTTGCCGGTTTCCTACTTACCCTGCCGTTCCAGCAACGCTTCTCGATCCTCAGCAGTCTGGAGCGGGGCGAGTATGCCGCGAGTGTGCTGTGCGCGGTCGCGGCGACCATTCTGCTCGTCGCCCCCGTCAGCTCGCACCGGCTGCTCTTCCGTCGGCACGAGAAGGCGGTGCTGGTCACCATGGCCAACCGCTTTGCCAAAGGCGGTCTGGCAGCACTCGCGGCGACCATCGTTCTCGTCCTGCTGATGGTCTTCAGCGTGCTGATCAACCCACTGGCCGGCGTGCTTGTGGCGGGCACCGTAACGGTGATCTTCGTTCTGCTCTGGGTCGTGCTGCCACTACACATTGGGCGCACCCAGGCAGCGCTCGCCCAGGAAAAACGCAGTCAGAACGGCCCGCAACAGATATGACGAGCGGCCAACCGGTTGCCCGGTTGACCGCTCGTCCTGCTGACTGTCGCTCTGAGGTCAGTCGCCCTGCTGGTGTAGTTCCTTGGTCTTGCGCTCGACGTCGTCGAGGCCACCACACATGAAGAAGGCCTGCTCGGGCGAGCTGTCGTAGTCGCCGTCGGCAATCTTCGTGAACGCCTCGATGGTGTCCTTCAGCGGCACCGTCGACCCCTCGAGGCCGGTGAACTGCTTGGCCACGTAGGTGTTCTGGGACAGGAAGCGCTGCAGACGGCGGGCCCGGTTCACCAGCACCTTGTCCTCTTCGGACAATTCGTCGATTCCGAGGATCGCGATGATGTCCTGCAACTCACGGTTGCGCTGCAGGATGCCCTTGATCCGCACTGCGGTGTCGTAGTGGTCCTTGGCGATGTACCGCGGGTCCAGGATGCGCGAGGTCGAAGCCAGCGGGTCCACTGCCGGGTAGATACCCATCGAGGCAATGTCACGCGAGAGCTCGGTCGTGGCGTCCAGGTGGGCGAACGTCGTTGCGGGGGCCGGGTCGGTGTAGTCGTCCGCCGGTACGTAGATCGCCTGCATCGAGGTGATCGAGTGGCCACGAGTGGAGGTGATGCGCTCCTGCAGCACGCCCATCTCGTCAGCCAAGGTCGGCTGGTAGCCCACTGCGGACGGCATCCGACCCAGCAGGGTGGAAACTTCCTGACCGGCCTGCGTGAATCGGAAGATGTTGTCAATGAAGAGCAACACGTCCTGGTTCTGCACATCGCGGAAGTACTCCGCCATCGTCAGCGCAGACAACGCGACGCGCAGGCGGGTGCCCGGCGGCTCATCCATCTGGCCGAAGACAAGGGCTGTCTGGCCGAGCACGCCGGCCTCTTCCATTTCGACCATCAGGTCGTTGCCCTCGCGGGTGCGCTCACCGACACCGGCGAACACCGAGACACCACCGTGGTCGCGGGCGACTCGGGCGATCATTTCCTGAATCAACACGGTCTTGCCGACACCGGCACCACCGAACAGGCCAATCTTTCCACCCTGCACATACGGGGTCAGCAGGTCGATGACCTTGATGCCGGTCTCGAACATCGTGGTGCGCGACTCCAGCTGATCGAACGCGGGAGCCTTGCGGTGGATACCCCACCGCTCTTTGATATCGAGCGTCTCACCGTCCTGCAAGTTCATGCAGTCACCCGTGGCGTTGAATACCTTGCCGAGAGTGACGTCGCCCACAGGCACGCTGATCGGGCCGCCGGTGTCCTGGACCGCCGCGCCGCGGACGATACCGTCAGTCGGCTGCAGGGAGATCGCGCGCACCATGTTGTCGCCGATGTGCTGGGCGACCTCGAGGTTGACGATGTGCTTGTTCTCGCCCTCGACGTCACCGCTGGACAGGTCGACCTCAAGCTTCAGCAGGTTGTACATGTCGGGCATCGAGTCTGCTGAGAACTCGACGTCAACGACCGGGCCGATGACGCGAGCGATACGACCTACCCCGCCCGCGGTCTGGCCAGCCTGATCCTGCTCTGGAGTGGTAACTGTGCTCATCTGTTCAGTCCTTCTTCGTAGCGGGTCAGCTGGCGTCTTCGAGTGCGGTGGCCCCGCCAACGATCTCGCTGATCTCTTGGGTGATTTCTGCCTGGCGTGCCTGGTTGGCGAGGCGGCTGTAGGTCTTGATGAGTTCTTCGGCGTTGTCGGTAGCCGACTTCATCGCGCGCTGGCGGGCCGCCAACTCTGATGCCGCCGACTGCAACATGGCGTTGAAGATGCGCGCCGTGACATACCGCGGAAGCAGAGCATCCAACACCTGCTCGGCGCTCGGCTCGAACTCGTACAACGGGGCAATGGCATCGTCCTGGCCGTCACCATCGACATCGTTGCTCTCGCTGACTTCCAGCGGTAGCAGACGAAGCACGACGGGCTCCTGAGTCACCATGTTCACAAAGCGGGTGTAAACCAGGTGGACCTCGTCGATACCACCGTTGTCGGCGCCCTTGCGGAAGTCGGCGACGATGCGTTCGCCGATCTCCCGAGCTACCTCGAAGGTGGGGCTGTCGGTAAAGCCCTCCCAGGTGTGCTCCGCCTCGCGCCGGCGGAATTTATAGTACGCAATGGCTTTGCGACCGATGAGATACGGCGCGATCTCCTTGCCCTCACCACCGAGTCGCTCCACCAGCTCCGCGCTCTTCTTCATCGCGTTCGCAGAATAGGCACCGGCCAGCCCGCGGTCACTGCTGAAGATCACCACGCCCGCGTTCGCCGGATGGTCCCGCTCGGTGGTCAGCACGTGAACGGTGTTGGAGTGGGTGGCCACGGCCGAGCAGGCGCGAGTCAGTGCCAGTGCGTAGGGGGTCGACTTACCAACCGCCTGCCGCGCCTTGACCACCCGTGATGCTGCGATCAGCTCCATCGCGCGAGTGATCTTCTTGGTGGACTGCACGGAGCGGATGCGCTGTCGGTAGACCCGCATTTGCCCTGCCATGAGTCAGCTGTCCTTCTTCTGCTTGGCGATCTTCGCCTGGCTGACCTGATCTTCATCGATCGCGTCGTGCGATTCGGTGCCCGCGCCGGACTTGTCGTCAGTCGCGTGGAACTGCTTCTTGAAAGACTTGATTGCCGACTCGAGAGCATTGCGACTGTCGTCGTCGAACTTCAACGTCTCACGAATCGAGTCCAGAATGCCCTTGTCCTCGCGGCGCAGGTGGTCCAGGAATTCTTCTTCGAAGCGGCCGATGTCCTCCACGGCGACGTCGTCGAGCTGCCCCGTCGTACCGGCCCAGATGACAACTACCTGGTCCTGCACGGCGTACGGGCTGTTCTGCGGCTGACGGAAGAGCGACATGAGGCGCTCACCCCGGGCCAGCTGTCGACGTGAGGCCGCGTCCAGGTCGGAGGCGAACATGGCGAAGGCCTGCATTTCGCGGTACTGCGCCAGGTCGACCTTGATCGAACCGGTGACCGCCTTCAGCGCCTTGGTCATCGCCGCGCCGCCGACTCGGGAGACGGAGATACCCACATCCACCGCCGGCCGCTGGTTGGCGTTGAACAGGTCCGCCTGCAGAAAGATCTGACCGTCGGTGATGGAGATGACGTTGGTCGGGATGTACGCCGAGACGTCGCCGGCCTTGGTCTCGATGATCGGCAGACCGGTCATCGAACCCGCGCCCAGCTCGTCGGACAGCTTGGCGCAACGCTCCAGCAGGCGACTGTGCAGGTAGAACACGTCGCCCGGGTAGGCCTCGCGGCCCGGCGGACGGCGCAGCAACAGCGACACCGCGCGGTAGGCCTCGGCCTGCTTGGACAGGTCATCGAACACGATGAGGACGTGCTTGCCGTCGTACATCCAGTGCTGTCCGATGGCCGAACCGGTGTAAGGGGCGAGGTACTTGAAGCCTGCCGGTTCACCGGCGGAGGCGTTCACGATGGTGGTGTATTCCATTGCGCCTGCGTCTTCGAGCACGCCCCGCACCTCGGCGACGGTCGAGTTCTTCTGACCGATGGCGACGTAGATGCACCGGACCTGCTTCTGCGGGTCGCCGGATTCCCAGTTGGCCTTCTGGTTGATGATCGTGTCGGTGGCAATGGTGGTCTTGCCGGTCTTGCGGTCACCGATGATCAGCTGACGCTGACCCCGGCCGACCGGGGTCATCGCGTCGATGGCCTTGATACCGGTCTGCAGCGGCTCGTGCACCGATTTACGTTGGACCACGGTGGGCGCCTGCAGTTCCAGCGCGCGACGAGCGTCGGCCTTGATCTCACCGAGGCCGTCGATCGGCTGCCCGAGTGGGTCGACGACCCGACCCAGGAACGCATCACCGACGGGAACAGAGAGCACTTCACCGGTCCGTTTGACTTCCTGGCCCTCTTCGATTCCGTCGAACTCACCGAGGACGACGACACCGATCTCGTGGACGTCCAAGTTGAGCGCGAGGCCCAGCGTGCCGTCCTCGAAGCGGAGCAGCTCGTTGGTCATCGCCGAGGGCAGACCCTCGACGTGCGCAATGCCGTCAGCGGCGTCACTGACCCGGCCGACCTCTTCGCGCGAGGCTGCACCGGGCTCATAGGAGGAGACGTACCCCTCCAGTGCATCCCGGATCTCGTCTGCGCGGATCGAGAGCTCCGTCATCTTCTTATCTCCTTCTCCTCGGCCACTACGGCCGGTCAAGCATGGGCTGTCAGTACAAAGTGTGCTGGGCGCCTGAGCGCCGATCTGCGTTACGTGTTCAGCGCGTCATGAGGCGACGAGCCTCATCGAGACGACTGGCCAGACTTCCGTCGATGACCTCATCACCGACGTGCACTCGGATACCACCGACGACCTGCGTATCAACGACGACGTTGATCTGCACGTCCCGGCGGTAGATCTCCTTCAGGGCGCCGGCCAGTCGTGCGCGCTGGTCATCGTCCAGGGGGTGAGCCACGAACGCCGTGGCCCGCAGCTGCTCGCGCAGTCGCGCGGCCGTCTCGATGTAGGACTCGAGTACGCGCTCGATACGTTGCCCCCGCGGACGTTCGACTGCACCACGGACGAGGTAAAGGGTTTCGGGTGCAACCTTCCCCTCCAACAGCGTCGTGACCAGGGCTGCCTTGTCGTGACCACTTCGCTGGGAGTCCGCGAGTGCGTCGCGTAGCTCAGGACTGCCGACAACCGTACGTTCGACCCGGAACAGTTCGTTCTCGACCTGGTCCATCCGACCCGCACCATCAGCTCCGGTGAGTACCGCCTCGACCGCCAATTGCGCGGTCGCGTCGGACAGGTCGCGCTCCCGGGACCAGCGCTGGCGCACCAGCGATCGCACTACCTCGAGCGTGTTATCGCCGATCTTTCCTGCGAAGAGGCGATCGGCCAGCCCGGCCCGTGCGTCCTGGGTGGCTGACGGATCGGCCAATGCCCGGCGCAACGCGACACTGGAATCCAGCACCGTCGTGACGGCGAACAGCTCGTCACCCACCGCGCCGGCATCGGCGAGATCGCCGAGCTGGCTGTGCAGGGTGTCCCGAGCTCCGGCCAATGATGACCGTGAACTGCCCTCCATCAGCTGCCTGCCTCCGGACCTGTCGATCCGACCTTCTCCGGCTTGACGGCCCCGGACTCGAGGTCGGCCAGGAACCGGTCGACGATTCCGCGCCGGCGGACGTCGTCCTCCAGGGATTCGCCCACGATGCGGCTGGCGAGATTGGTCGAGATCGTGCCGACCTCACTGCGCAGCTGCACCGACGCCTGCTGACGCTCGGCCTCGGTCTGCTTGTGGGCAGCCGCGACGATGCGCTCGGCCTCGACGTTCGCCTGCTCACGCGCTTCCGAAATGATCGTCGCGCCCTGAGCCTTTGCGTCCTCGCGGATCTTGGATGCTTCGCCCTGAGCGTGCGACAACTGCTCGTCGTACTTCGCCTTGGCGGCTGCAGCTTGCGCCTGCGCCTCCTCGGCCTGCTCCATGCCGCCTTCAATGGCAGCGGTCCGCTCGTCGTACATCTGCTCCAACCGGGGCACGACGTACTTCTTGTAGATGAAGTAGATGACCCCGAACGCAATGAGGCCGATGATCAGCTCGGCCGGTTGCGGGATGATGGGGATTTGGGTGCCCCACGTGCCGCCTTCGGTCGCAAGACTGGTGAATGCCACGATCGATCCTTACTGACGTGATCCGGGTGAAATATTCGTCCTGAGACGCATCGCGACCTACTTGAAAATGAATCCGAAGACCAGGCCCAGCAGTGCAAGTGCCTCGGCAAGTGCGAAGCCGATGAAGGCAATGGTCTGCAGCTGACCGCGGACCTCGGGCTGGCGGGCAACACCGTTGATGTAGGCCGCGAAGATCAAGCCGATACCGATGCCGGGGCCGATCGCGGAGAGTCCGTAACCGACGATGGCGAGGTTGCCAGTCATTCTTGTTCCTTTCGTTGGCGCTCCGGCTCGGTGCCGGCGCGTCGGGATGATTCGGTGGAGGTGATTGAGAAGTCTTAGTGCTCTTCGGCCAATGCGCCGGAGATGTAGATGGCCGCCAACATGGTGAAGATGAAAGCCTGCAGGAACTCGATGATGAGTTCGAAAAGGGTCATGACGATCGTGAAGCCGAACGACACCACACCTGATGCATTCAAGAACAGATTGCTCCCGTGCAACAGCAGGTACTCACCACCGAGGCTGAAGACCAGCAACATCACGTGGCCAGCAAGCATGTTTCCGAAAAGTCGCAGGGCCAGCGTCACTGGCCTAGTGATGAAGAAGGTCACCAGTTCCAGGGTGTACACGAACCAGGAGATCCACCATGGCAGTCCTGGCGGCATGATCGACTTGAAGTAGGGAAGTACTCCACCCTTTGCCTGAATTCCGACTGCGTGATACACCACATAGACGATCCCAGTTGCAACGATGCAGAAACCGATCCTGCTGAATGTCGCAAACTGCACAAATGGGATCACGCCGGCCACATTGTTGAGAACGATGACTGTGAACAGGGTGAAGAGCAACGGTAGGAAGCGCCGAAACTCTTTGGTGCCGATGACGTCGCGTCCAATGGTGTCGCGGACGAACCCGTAAATGAGCTCCGTCTTGAACTGGCGCTTGCTGGGAACCACAGTCAGCTTGCCGCTGACGCTGTAGAAGAACCAGCCGAGCAGCACAACGCTCAAAACAAGAACCACGCTCGGACGGGTGAGCGCGAAGGCGCCATTGCCGATGAGCGGCTGCCAGAAGTCTGAGATCCCGGGCGGCTGGAACTTATCCCCGCTCATGACAGCCGCGTAGGGGGCGGCAGCGGCAGCGAGTGTCGCGCTCACAGAATCTCCTTCGTCATCATGTCATCAGCAACTACCCAGCTAAAAATGTCATCTTGGTGCGCGATCAACAGCGCACGGCCCTGAGCCGATCGGGGTGTGCGGTGCCCGCACCCGTCGCCGCAGGGGTGATCCGGCGCCAAGGTTACCCGAAATTCGAGGCCCCCGATCATGCTGCGCCGTCCCCCGCAGTCGGCGGGTCGTACACAGGTCGGCGGCTGCGCACGAAGCCCAGCACCTGGAATCCCTGCCATACCAGCACGACGACGGCGACTGCAAGCACGGTAGGAACGGGCTGCAGATCCAGCAGTGACGTCGCTGCGAACATCAGAAGGATGACCAGGATCAACTGGCCGAAGAAGACTGCCATCGCGGCTGCCATCAGAGCGACCCCGTTGACGTCGATCACCTTGCGCATCACCAGCAGGCCGGCGGCGAAGAAGAACAGAGCGAGCAGGGCACCGAACCCGGCCGACAGGCCGGCACGACCGCCCCCGATCAACAACGCGACCACTGCGGTCACGATGCCGGCGATCACGCTCGGCACGAGGGCCGTCTTGAGCATCACGTCGAATGGCGACGGCACCACGGGCTCAGCAGGCACCGAAGCGGTGTCGCGAGCGGACGGTGAGTCCTTCATTGGCTCGTTCTCCTGCCAGATCGTGGGCGTCGACATCGGTCTCCCGGGCGTCTCGCGAAGGGCAAAGCAGCCTGCGGCTACTTTGTGAAAACTATCACAAGCTCCCTGCCCTTCTCCACCTCGGAAGCCAGAGAGTCAGCAGCGCACTGATGGCGATCAGCGCCACGAGCGCAGATACGGCCCAGCCGGTCTTCACGTAGCTGAACATCAACACCCCCAGCGCCAACGACGCGGACCACAGATAGAGCAGCAGCACCGCCCGACGATGCGAGTGACCTATGTCGAGCATCTTGTGGTGCAGGTGGCTCCGGTCCGGCTTCCAGAATTTCGGCCCACGCCGCTTGACGGCCAGGATCACGTCGAGCACCGGCAGCGCCAGGATCGCGACCGGCAACGCAACGGGCACCCAGAACGCCGCCGACGCCTGAGCGACCTGGTTGGGCGGCAGGTTGCCGGTGAAGGAGATGGTCGAGGCCGACAGCAGCAGCCCCAGCAGCAACGCCCCGGCATCCCCCATGAACAACCGCGCCGGATAAAAATTGTGGGGCAGAAAACCCAGGCAACAGCCGGCTGTGGCTGCCGCGAGGAAGGCGGACGCGGTGAAGACCCGCCCGGAGGAGTCCGGGAAAAGGTGCGCGACCTGGTAGGCCCACGCGAAGAACGCCACTGCAGCGATCGCCACGAAACCGGCAGCCAGGCCGTCCAACCCATCGGCGAAGTTCACCGCATTCGTCATACCGAGCACGATGACGAAAGTCAGCACGATCAGGATGGGTTGCGGCAAGATTGTGGTCGCGTCACCGGTCGGGAGAGCGGCGAGCTGCACCCCTCCGAAAGCGATGATGCCGGCCGCAATGAGCTGGCCCGCGAACTTCGTCACCGGGTCCAGCTCGCGGAAGTCGTCAATCGCCCCCACCACAGTGATGAAGGCGGCGCCCAGCAAGGTCGCTACGACCTGGTGGTTCGCGCCGTTGGTCAAACCCTTCAGGTACGGCAATTTGCTGGCGACGAGAACCGCTGCTGCGAACCCCAGCAGCATGGCGACGCCGCCCAGGCGCGGGATCGGCACCGAGTGGACGTCGCGTTGGCGCACCGGGGTCACCGCCCCGAACCGCATCCCCAGCCACCGGATCGCCGGGGTCGTCACATAGGTGACAACCGCGGCGATCACGGCAACGAGCAGGTATTCGCGCACGAGCTGGGACCGGGCCGCCTAGGCAGGGCGCGGGTATGCCGGGAAGCGGCCCACCAGGTCAGCGACTTCGGCCCGCACCTGCTGCGCCACCGCGTGCTGCGGTGATCCGTCGCCCTGAGTGATGGCCCGGTGGATCAGGTCGGCGATCGTCGTCATTTCCGTCGTACCCATTCCCTGCGTCGTCACGCTGGGACTGCCGACCCGGATACCGGAGGCGATGTTCGGCTTCTGCGGGTCGTAGGGAATGGCGTTCTTGTTCAGCACGATGCCCGCGGCATCCGCGCGCTCCTCGGCCTGCGCACCGGTGACGTCGATGCCCTGCAAATCGTGCAGCGACAGGTGGGTGTCGGTGCCGCCCGTCGTCGGACGGATACCGCGCTCACCCAGCGCGCCGGCGAGCGCCTGCGCGTTCTTGATGACCTGTGCGGCGTAGGTGGCGTACTCCGGCGTCGCGCACTCCTTGAAGTTGACTGCCTTCGCCGCAATCGTGTGCATCTGCGGGCCGCCCTGCATCATCGGGAAGATGGCCTTGTCCAGCTTCGCCGCGTGCTCGGCCTTGCAGACCAGCGCACCCGAGCGGGGACCGCGCAGCACCTTGTGCGTGGTGAAGGTCACCACGTCGGCATACGGCACCGGCGACGGGATGGCCTTACCGGCAACCAGACCGATGAAGTGCGCTGCGTCGACCCAGAAGATCGCACCGATCTCGTCGGCGAGGTTGCGGAAGAATTCGAAGTCGATCAACCGTGGGATGGCCGAACCGCCGGCCAGGATGATCTTGGGACGGTGCTCCTTCGCGAGCCGCTCGACCTCGGCGTAGTCGATGTTCTCCGAATCCTTCTCCACGCCGTACCCGACCGCGTTGAACCACTTACCGGAGAAGCTGACCTTGGTGCCATGCGTCAGGTGACCGCCCATGGGCAAGGACATCCCGAGCAGGGTCTCCCCCGGCTTCAGGAAAGCCCCGTAGACGGCCTGGTTGGCGCTGGCCCCCGAATGGGCCTGCACATTCGCATGCTCGGCGTCGAACAGCGTCTTGCACCGCTCGATGGCGAGGGTCTCGGCCTTGTCGACCTCGGAGCACCCGCCGTAGTAGCGACGACC
>JALYUK010000458.1 GCA_030853805.1 Actinomycetota bacterium
CTGGTTTTCGTTGGTCATCCGTAGGCACGCGTCGATGATGATCGAGTTCCGGTTGGTCCACTGGCGGTAGATCGTCGTCTTGGCCACACCGGAGCGCTTGGACACCTCTTCGATGGTCAGGCCCCCCAGGCCCGACTCAGTGAGCAGCTCCAGCGTCGCGGACAAGACCCGTTCGCGCGAGAGGGCAACCCGCGGATCGATCCAGGGTGCTGGTTCTGCAGTCCCCGCCAGGACGGGAGCTGCCGTCGTACTCGCCGCCGTGGCTTCCGCGCGCTGCCGGACCTGCGGCGCCCTGGAGGCACGAGCACGAGGCTTCGGAGTCGTATTCGTCACGCCATACCGCTTCCTGTTTTGACTTTTCGAAACGCTACGCTACCGTAGCGTACATCGGGTAGATCTGACCGGCAGCCCGTGAAAACCCTCGACTGGAGACTATCCATGGACCTCGCCTCGGTGCGTGTCATCACTGCCAACCTCGACACTATGGTCACCTTTTACGAGCAGGTGACCGGTGTGCAAGCCTCCCGGCCGGCACCGACATTCGCTGAGCTGCGCTTCCCCTCATGCACCCTGGCCCTGGGCGATGTGAGCACCACGGCGCTGTTCAACGACGCTGCCCAACCGGCCGCCAACAAAACGGTCATCATCGAGTGGATCGTTACCGACGTCGACGCAGAGTTCCAGCGGCTCCAGCCGATCGTAAGCACGTGGGAACAAGAACCAACCCAGATGCCGTGGGGCAACAAATCCATCCTATTTCGCGACCCCGACGGCAACCTCATCAATCTCTTCACACCCATCTCGCCCGAGGCCATCGAACGATTCAGCAAGAAACACGACCAGTAAGGCACGAGCAGGCAGCCCGCGAACATCACCTTCACGCAGCTCCGGATACCGGAAATACGTCCTGTCAGGACATCCCAGAAGCCGAACGACATGCGGCAACAGATCAGCGCCCGATGAGCGTGTGGCGCGCCCGGTCAGCGATCGCCGTAACGGGATCGCTGACCGGTGACGGTTCCTCTATCGGGTCGTGTCTGGGTGCTGGCGCAGGCCGTCCAGGATGATGGTGACCAGGGTGTGCGCTCGGGCGTCCCATTGGTTTGCGGGTACTCGTGACAGGGCGCCGAGCAGAAGGATGACGTCGGTCGCGTCGACGCCTTCTCGCACCTCGCCGGCATCCCTGCCCCGTTCCAGCAGCGTCTGTAGCGCGTGGTCCAGTGGTGCTTCGTTGTCGGCGTAAAGGTTCTGCCAGGCTGATGCCTCGATCGCCGCGACGACACCACGTTTGACTTCGGCGTACTGCACCAGATGGTCCAGCCATCGCGCCAGGGCCTCCAGCGGCGGGTAGTGGTCCAGCAAGACCGGTACCGCCTGCACCAACTCGCTCATCTCCTGCTGGTAGACCTCGGCCAGCAAATGTTCCCTGGTGGGGAAATGACGGTAGAGGGTGCCCTGCCCTACCTGAGCGGCTTTGGCAACCGCCTGCAGTCGAAAGTCCTGCACCGACCCGCCGGACTCAACCAGTGCCGCACGGGCACAGGCAACGATCCGCGCCCGGTTCAGGGTCGCATCCGAGCGACGTGCGCGTGCTGGCATGGGCTCCCCTTTCGAGGCTGCGGCTAAACGGACAATTGTCCGTTAGGCTGAACATAAACGGACAACTGTCAGTTTAGAGCGGAGTCATCATGAGTGGGATCAACGGCAAGGTCGTGGCCATCACCGGCGCGAGTAGCGGGATCGGACAGGCAACAGCCCTGGAACTAGCCGGGCGCGGTGCGGTAGTGGTGTTGGGTGCCCGGCGCGCGGATCGCCTGAGCGCACTGGCAGAGCGCATCCGCGCCGAGGGTGGGCAGGCGCAGGCCATGGTCACTGATGTCACCCAGCGCACTGACCTGCAACGGTTGGTCGACACGGCCCTCGAGCGGTTCGGACGTCTGGATGTTTTGGTCGCCAATGCCGGAATTGCCCGGACCGGCCTGGTCGCCGACCTCGATGTCGACTCCTGGGAGGCGATGATCGACGTCAACCTGCGCGGTGTTCTGAACGGGATCGCAGCCGCACTACCGATCTTCCGGCAACAGGGCCGCGGGCATTTCGTCACGACCGTCTCGACCTCTGGTCTGAAGATCGTCCCGACCCAAGCCGTGTACGCGGGCACCAAGAACGCCGTCCGCACAATGTTGGAAGCGTTGCGCCAGGAGTCCACCGACGGCGCCCTGCGCATCACGTCGATCTCCCCAGGTTTCGTACGCACCGAACTCGTCGATTCCGTCCCCGACCCGCACAGTCGTGAACAGATGCAGGCCCGGATGGCGCAGCTGGGAATCAGCCCCACCGCCGTCGCACGCGCCATCGCGTTCGCTATCGAACAACCCGACGACGTCGAGATCGGCGACATGACCATCCGGCCCGCAGCCCAAAACTGACAAGGATCCACCCTTCCGGTCACGGATCGGCCTGCGGTCACGGACACGCGGAGCTGCTGGACCTACCCTGGGTCATGCAACGAGAACGTCAACCTGGGCCAGCAACGGGTCGTGGAAGCGGCACGATCACGTAGGACGGTTGTCCCGTGAAGATCTACGCAGCTCTGCCTCCGCATGGTGAGGCGGACATCATCCACGCCGCCCTTCCATCTGGTGCGACGATCCTGGAACTGGGATGCGGGACTGGTCGGATAGCTGATTCTCTGGTCGCACTGGGGCATAGGGTGGTCGCTGTCGACAGTTCACGCGAGATGCTCTCGTATCTGCGTTCAGCCGAGCCGGTTCACAGCACCATCGAGGCGTTGGCACTGGCCGAGCGTTTCGACGGTGTCGTCTTGGCGAGTGTCCTAGTAAACACCTTTGACCCTGACCAACGGACGCAGTTCCTACGCACCGCGGTACGGCACATGGCCCCTGGAGCCACCCTCGTGGTCCAGCGGCACGCACCGGGATGGGCCGAAACAGTCGTGTCGATCACGTGGAAGTGATGGCCCCGTGCAGCTCGACCTGCGGGACGTCGTACGCCATGGGGACGGGTTGGTGTCAGCCACGCTGGTGCACATGTTGGCAGGGCAGATGGCAGAACAGAATTTCACGGCACGGGTCCTTGATGACACGCAACTCGCGTCGGCCTTCCACGATGCAGGTCTCGTCCTGGACCGTGTCTCACTCCCGACCAACGCTGGGTCTGCGCTCACCTCGCCGCCTGAACGAAAGCAGGACAAGTCCGTACCGCGTTGATCACCGGGTGCCGTTCGGCGATCCGCTTTCGGCCAGCAGTGGTGGGTGGGTCGATGCGGGTCCCTTTGTTGGTGCGGGCGGGTCCACCGATCGCGGGCGGTGTGGTCTCAGAGCGTGGGTGGTGTCGTGTCGGGTTCGGGTGCTGCTGCAAGGCCCTGCCCGGCCGCTGAGCCTCCGTCACCGACACAGCGGAATGGCAGCTCGAGGAACACCGCGGCCTCCAAGCACTCCGGCAATTCACAGAGTCAGACCGCACCAGATCACAGACATCGAAAGTTGACGTCGGCGCGTATGCGGAACGGCTACCGGCCACAGATCGCCACGCTCCAACCGGTCGCGCGCCTGTCCTGTCGTCGCCGCAACAGGATCCGCATACGGACTTCGTGGGGCCCGGTCGGGTGCGAGGCGTTGCCACTGG
>JALYUK010000197.1 GCA_030853805.1 Actinomycetota bacterium
ACTAACACCGCTCCCCCAGCCAGGACTGCGACCGCGCGACCACCCGGCGGTAACGCCCGCGCCACCAGCGTGTTGCCGGGTCCGACGATCGAGACCGTCGTCTGTGACCGGGCAAGAATCGGACCCGCCGGCGTCAACACCACCGCCCGGCTGCCTGCTGCGGCGTTGACGGGCACCGCCCAGGACCCCACCGGACTACCCGCCGGGGTGAACGCGACCACCCGGGTATCGGTAGCGACCATCACCACCGGCGCCCCGTTCATTCGGCCCACCACCGGGCCCGCGACGACCTGTGACCCGGTCACCGGGCGCGCCCACGCCACCGCGCCCGTCCGGGCACTCAACACCGCCACCGACAAGCCACCCGTCCCGCGGGTGATGACCGCGAACACCGTTGACCCCGACACGGCAACCATCGGCGCCGGGCTGCTCGCACCAGCCGGTGAGGGCACCGGGACTGAAGACCACTCAGCTTGCGCGGACCACCCCACCGGGGCCGACACCGGCAACTCCGTCGCTGTCGCCGACGGTGTCACCGTCACCGTTGCAACTGCCGCATGAGCGCTACCGGAATGACCCAACACCACAACACCGCCCATGACGGCGGCCGCCAACCCCAACGCCGCACCGCCCACGACCAGGCGAACCCCCACCCGTGAACCGGTACGCCCCGACCCACCACGTTTGGTCGTGACCGGTGTCGCGCCAGGTGTGTTCAACGACCACACCGTGCCATCACCGTCAACGACCACCGGCCACGAATTACCCACACCATCAGAGGCGACCGCACGCACCGCCTGCACCGCACCCTGACGTGCCGCGGCCCGCGCAGCCACCACGCTCAACCCCGCCACCCGAGGCTCCACCCCCGGCGGAACAACCACCACCACGTCATCCACCGTGACCCGATCCCCCACCAAACTCATCCGCACCACCGGATACACCGGCACCCGCGTCGGATCGAACCCATCAGTTGTCATTGCCGGGCCCCGCCGAAACCGCGCAGTTCGTTCGCATATCGCTGCTGGCTCCCACCAGTACCTCCCCAGGTACAACTACGTATCAGTGATCTTGATCATACTCTGGATTGTTCAAAGTGGATTTATTTCCACTCAAACACAGCTCATAGGCACCTTATTGAATCTGTAACTACCTGGTCTAGTCTGAAACCCCATTTACTGAACGTCACTACAGTTAACTGCCGTGAAACTCTCCAAAATCTGGAGGTAGACCCATGCACGCGGCTAATATCCAGGGCAATGACGTCCTACGATCGCGGCGAGTACGACGCGCTGCCAGAGGTGTTGACGACCGCGCAGGCCGCGCGGCTGCTCAATATGAGCGAGCAAAAAATACGGCGGGGGGCGCGGACAGGAGAAATCCCGTCGACCCTGATCGGTCGCTCGCTGAGATTTTCCAAAACCAAACTGGCGTCATGGGTTGCTCATGGCTAAAACCGACAGCACCCCGGTGGGACCACACATGACCGGCAAACTCGATCGCCCCATGCCCACTGGAACACCGACCGCGGAATCGGTTGAACAGCTGCCAGAAGTCCTGACCGGGCAACAAGCAGCATGGCTCCTGCAACTCACCACCGGACGGCTTTCGGCAGCAGCCGCCCGAGGGGAAGTCCCCTCCCGCAAAATCGGCCGACAACGGCTCTACTCCAAATCAGCTCTCCTAGCACTGATCACCGACGGGTAGCGCTCCGCACCGTACGCACCCGCACCGACATCACGGCCAAGGTGCCCATGGCCCCTTTACGACACGCTGGGTTGAAGGCTTGTCCATTTCTGAAACGTCCCTACAGTAGGCGTATGACAGGACGGCCGAGCAAGGGTGAACGACACGTCGTTGTTACGCGTCCGCATCGTGTAGTCGCCGATTCATTGATGGCCCATGCCAAGGAGCAGGGCGTCAGCATCTCCGACTACGTCGCAGATGTCCTCGCACGGCATGAGGGACTTGATCACCTCGCGCCCACGCCGCCGAAAACCAAACAACCGAAGTTGCCACTGAAGGGCTGATCCGGAGCGGGGCAGTGCCCTGACATGACGAAAGCCGCCGTTGGAAGCGGCGGCTCATCGTTTGAAGCTTCTTAAGTTCTGCGCCAGTAATCAGCTGGCTACGAATCCGCACCACTGCTGAGAGGTGGCTTCGTGCTGCCCACTTTAGATCATGCTGCCCTTTTCCGCCAAGACTTTGCCGATGCGCGTTCTGAACGTGCGGTTCGGGTCGCGTCGCATCGTGTGTGCGCGCCGGTGGACGCGGCGTATGTGGAGCTGTCTTGTCGTAACCGTCCTGGTGTGTTGCCGCGGTGGCATCAGGAGGACCGGGGTCCGCGTAACGCGTCGCGTGGGCACCGTAGTTTTGCCCCTGCGGGTGCGTATTCGGCTGTTGCGGTGTGGGTCAGTCGTGAGCATTGGCTGAGCACGGTGGTGCCGGTGGCGTTGGCGTTCCACGCCGAAACATTGCATCGGCGTGTCTCGCCAGAGTTGATGGTCCGCTATTTGACGGTCCGTAGCGGATACGCGGTGGCGGGTACGGGCCGGCGGTGTGTGGTGCGTCCTGCCACGCTGGCCAGCGTCCTACAGACCACGACCCGCACGGTGCAGTTGTGTCAGCAGGTTGCCCGCCTGATTGGCCTGGAAGTCGTGATCGCGGCCGGGCGGATGCTGAACGTGGACGAGTGCCTGGCAGCTCGGCGGCGGGGTTCACGCCAGCGGGGGTTATCCACAGAGGTCGCGTTCACCACACCCCGTTCGGTCCCGCCTAGGTTGTGGATAAACACCCCTACCAGTGGTACCCGTCTTTGCCCCCCACCTCACCTTCAAACAACTCACTTCAAGCGCACAACGGCCGCAAGCGGCCAGAGAAAAGCCGCGGCTTCGCCGCGCCGGCAACGAAAAAGCCGGGTTGATCCGGTGGTGGTTCGCCGGTTGGCG
>JALYUK010000460.1 GCA_030853805.1 Actinomycetota bacterium
GGCATGGACGCACCGCACTGTCAGCCTTCCCTGCCTCGACTGTGATCCACCCATCACACCCGGCAAGGTCACACGACGGCTCCGGCACGAGCGGTGTCGCGCAGCCACGGAATGGGTCTCCGGGATAATCGTTAACCTCGTCCAGGTCGCGCAGCATCGCTACCAGCAGCGCCCACGGTCGTTGCACGGCCCGGTCCTTGGTGGGGGACTGTTTGCCTGCCCTTAGCGCGGCGTCGGTCAGCGCGGACACCACGTCTGCTGCATCCCAGGCTGGCGAACAGGTCACGAATCGTGTCATAGCGGGCGCCAGCCGCCGCGGACTCTCTGCTGAACACCACGGCAACCTTTTGGATACCTCCAGCGCCACCCGGCGGGCAATTGCAGGGTTGCCCCTCCCTCTTTGCGGCCGGCGCGGCGGAGCCGCGGCCTTTTTCTGGCCGCTCGCGGCCGTTTTGTGCCTGAAGGGAGTGTTCTCAAAGTCTCGTTTTATTTGAAGGTGGTTACCACTGGTAGGGGTGTTTATCCACAAGTGACGAGGGACCGATGCGGGCACTGTGAACGCAACCTCTGTGGATAACCCACGCTGACGTGAACCCCTGCGCCGCGCTGCGAGGCACTCGGACTGGGTCAGCATCCGGCCGGTCTGGATCACGACCTCCAGGCCGATCTGCCGGGCTATCTGCTGGCACAACTGAATGGTACGAACCGTGGTCTGTAGGACGCTTGCCAGCGTCGAGGGGCGCACGATGCACCGCCGGCCAGAGCTCGTAAGGGCATACCCGGATCGGACCGTGAGATACCGGCGCATCAGATCCGGGGAGACTCTTCGGTGCAAGGTCGCAGCGTGGAAGGCTAACGCCACGGGCACCACCACGGTCAGCCAGTGCTCACGAGTGACCCACACCGGGATCCGCGCGTAGGCGCCCGTGGGGGCGTAGGTGTGATGCCCACGGACCGCGTTATTCGGGCCACGGTCGTCCTGGTGCCACCGAGGCAACACCCCAGGACGGGCTCGGCAGGCCAGCTCCACATACGGGGCGTCAACAGGAGCACATGCGCGATGAGTCGCCAATCGTCCCGCGCGTTCAAAACGCGCGGGATCAGGGTCTTGGCGCAAACGGGCAAGATGATCTACAGTGGGCAGCACGAAGCCACCTCTCCGCTAAGAGCGATTCGTAGCCAGCTCGACACTGGCGACAAACTTGAATAGCTAGAACGAACAGCCGCCGCTACCAACGGCGGCTTTCGTCATTTCAGGGCACTGCCCTGATCTTGTTCACCCTGAGAGTGGAAGCTCCTCGGCTGCGCTGCCCGGTGCGCCAGCCTTTCGTGGTTCTGGGAAGGGGCGGTGGAGTACCCGTGACCAGACGTAGTCCTGCACGTTGACCCCTGCTTCTCGGGCGCGCCGCTCAACCTCTGCTTTGTCTGCCGGCGTCATGCGCGCACGAACCTCAGCAGACCGCTCGGGGCTGCGCCAGCGTCGATGCTCCATGTTGAGAGAGTGTCACAAAATTGCGGACCAGGAGGGAACTGGGCCGCCAGCAACAGTCGGGCGTGTCGAAGCAACTGCCAGTCGCCAGAGCGGGCCCTGGACCAACGCCTCATGAGGCTGATCGGGCTAACTCTTCGTAGCAGTCTTTGCGTCGGAGAAGTTGCTCCAGAACACACGCCTGCCCGCATGTGACAACTCCCGCGTCGTCAAGCAGCTTGCTCACTTGCCGCACGACATCAGCCAAATCGAACTCTTCATTCATGGGCGGCGCTCCTTCCTGGGTCGGACGTACGACGGCAACCAACAGTCGACGGCCAGATTTCCTCTACGTTGCGACCTGCTCGCCGGTAACATGTGACCCACCATGGCCCTTGCCCTGAAATACACACAAGTTCAAACTAGGATATTTCCTAGTTTGAAGTCAATGGACGCCCACGGTGCCTCACATGTCTGGCAGTCATGAGTCCTGGCGAAGCGGGGGTCCCGAATCTGGCCGCCAACCTCAACTACTTGTTCGAGACAGTTCCTCAAGAGAACGGGTCGCCCTACACCAACACTGCGGTGGAGCGAGAGATTTACGATCGGACCCAAGGTTCCGTCCGAGTGTCGGCTTCATACATCGGCCAGATGCGTAGCGGGCGAGAGAAGAACCCGACCGCATCGAAACTCCGGGAACTAAGCATCACCTTCGGAGTACCGGTTGATTTCTGGTGGCAGCCTAGCGTTACCCAAGAGGTCAAAGACCAGTTCTCGATGCTCGTAGCAGCACGCGATGCCAAGTTGCGCGGGATCATGGCCAGAGCCCACGGTGTCAGTGATGAAGGGCTGTCAGGCCTCTTGACCATCCTCGATGGAATCCGTGCATCGGAGGCGCTCAGCAACAGATCGAAGTCGTCAACAGAAGGTGACCGTTTTGAGGAGTGACGACGGCCGGCCGTGGTTGGACACCCCATGCGCGTGAGCTGGAGGCGTATTCACAGCACATCCAGTAGCGGGCCGGACCCTCGGGACCTGCTACCTCCAGATGGAGACCTCAACGGCCTCGTCACGAGCATCGCCTCGGCACGTCAACGTCCTATCATCGTCACACGCCGGCCTCTTCCTTCCGGCATCTCAGGGTTATGGGATGAACGGTTTCCTGACCACGATTTTGTCATTATCGACGACGTACCAATGGCGCCAAGTCGGTACGCCGCGGTGCTCTGCCACGAGCTGGCACACATTGTTCTCGGCCACCACGGAGTCCTTGACGCTTCTTCGGGTCCGCCACTAACCGACGCTATCGATGCCTCAATTGCCCAGAGATTCTTGAAACGATGCGCTTACAATGATCCGATGGAAAGAGATGCTGAAGAGCTTGCAACTGTGCTGACCCGCGAACATCTACTTCGGGCGCACTATTCGGCATTGCAATTGAACCGGGTCAGCTCGCGACTCCGGTAGTCCACCGAAAGTGGAAATTACCTGAGATGGTTTCACTTTTGGAATTGTCTTTTAGATAAATTATCCGCGAACTTCAACGCTTTGGCACGTCTCTGCTTATAGTGGTCAGATAGCGAGCATAGAACGTCACGTTCCTCTTCTTCGGTTGCCATGGGAGGAAGAACCTTGCTCGAGGATATCCGAACATCGTGCTGCTCCTTGAGCACAGCGGAGACGATCTCATCCGCAATATCTTTTGGTGACTGAACGCCATCTTTCACAAGAAGTAGGTCCAGGCCATCATGGATTTCAATGAGCATGCGTTCCAGACCGTTGTCGCCAGAAATGAGGCTCTGGATCGCGTTCGGGCGGCTGTTCAAGATGATCACAGGAAACAACTCAGTGAGTCCTGTCCAAAGCGGGCGGAGACGCGCAGAGTAGCGCCGCCGTGAACGAAACCTCATCAACCGCGGCCCTCCGACCATCACTGCGGCACCAGACATGACACCGATGAGGACCAGCGCACACACGTTACGGAGTACCCCAGACAGAAGGGCCGTCTCAGACCTGTCAGGTCTAATGAAAACTAGACAAGTCGCTAGCAAAAACACGCTGGCGCCAACAGCTGTGCTTCCAGCGATGAGCCAGCCACCAACCTTCCCGGTCGGGTCTCCAGCATCGATTGTTCGGGTGAGCCGGAAGGTGAACACCGCTGACGCCATCAACTCGCCCATGACTGTCGCAAAGAACAGGACCGCGAACGCCTGAATGCTAGGCATATGAGCACCATATATGTAGACGCTCTTCAGTTCGATTGAATGAACCGGTGCTATCAACCAGCACACGAGGATTGCGGATTCTATGGTTGTTAACCCTACAACTATGACCCACAAGCCAACCGGAGGCGCCTTCTCATGCAAGAGGGTCAACAGGTAGATAAAAGTACATCCAACTGAGATAACGAATGCCTCTTCGACGAAGACTACTGCCAAATTCGGTGTCGTGAGGCGATCAATTATCGTATCGAAGGCAGTAGCGGATATGCCAATGGCAGTGGAGACGATGGTTAGTGTGAATGACCAACGCCACAGCAGCATTGGTCCGCGAATAGAAATCACTATTCGCGCGATTGCGACTACCCAGCATATGACGGTAGCGGCAATGATCATCATTACCGACGGATCACGACGTACGTGGGATCGGAGGATCCGGGCCTGAGGTAGATTTCCTTGCGCCGGGCCGCCCACTCTTCCAGAATCTGCTCCGCCTTCTCAGGTTTCTTATCAAGCAGATCACATGCCTCCATCAACCACAGCTGGTAGATAGTACGGTTAGCATTTCCACCAGGAGTGATAGGCAAATAACCAATGCGCGGCTGGATCATCGAAGTGTAATGAGCATCGAAGGTTAAACGCTTCTGAAGGCCTTTCACCGTCACCTTCTTAGGGCTTCTTCGGCGTATTGGCCAAACCATCGCGGCTTCCTCCTAGGACATAGGCCTCACGCGGTGGGGCGCGTCAGTACGTGGATCACTCTACTGAAACAGGCTGGACCCCTAGCTAGCTTCTTGCTTTCGGGGTCGTCGCATCCAGGGAGGCGTGTGTTCTGGAGCAACTTCTCCGACGCAAGTCCGCTACGAGGAGCTATCCCGATCAGCCTCATGCGAAATAGCCTCTAAAAGCTCACGCTGCTGGGCGTGCGTCAGATTTCTAACCACTCGAACTGCCTCGGCAACCTGCCTGGACGCAGTCGCTTCGCTATCGAGGGCCTTCCTGACGTTGGACTGAACGACAGGGTCAAGGAAGAAACTACTAGGTAGACCTAGAACCTCGCTGATGTTCGTGATCACCATCGCGCTCACCGCTGCGTCTCGTCCACCTATCAGCTGCCGCAGGTAAGTGGACGAGAGGGGGGTGCCTAGACGGCTGACCTCGACCGCGATCTCATCGACGGTCCACCTCTGCCCGAAGGGGTTCCTAAGGGTCTGAACGGCCCACTTAAGCGCATCGCTCAGCCCGGGTATGTCTCGCGAGGCCACAGCCACCCTTCGTCGACTTGTATGTGCGGAAAGCACCAGCATCGTGGCGCTGTCTTGCAGCTGCTCACGATACGAGGGTACTGATTCGCTTGACATCTGGGGGCACCTTCCTTGCAGCACTGCTGCTTTCTACTAATTAACCATGTCCAGAGACGCGCTGTTTATACGTTGTACAGAGACGTATGCAATAGTGTCACCAACGCCGTCAACGCGGCCCACGTCAGCCGGCTGGAGGGTGTCTCGTGAGTAAGTACCAAGCCGTCTTTTTAACCACAGCGCTCTGGCAAGCGAGTGAGGGCAACGAGAAATTCGGACTAGGCAGCGCGAAAACAATCAAGGCGGCCGGGGAGTACAGCCGGTCTCGCATATCAGCTCCTGGGAGCAGTCCGCTGACTCATCTCCGTATCCCCACGGCTGCGGATTGCTCCCAGGGTTTTACCTGTTCGGTGTCGTTGATGGCGCCATTTTTGAAGGAGTGTCGTGTCTGATTCCCCGTTTCGTGTCGCCTCGTCGCGAGGCGGCGGTGCAACATCTTCGCTGCCATCACGCGCCGTTCCCGGCCCCGCTCTGGAGGGGTTGGTGAACGGGGAGCGGGATGTGGCGTCATCTACCGGACAGGTGAATTCGGCTCCCAGCTTGTTGTTGCGGCCGCGTAAGCCGGTGCCGCAGTCGGGTTTTCGACGGTTAGTGCATGTTCTGACGGGGGGTGCGGTCAATCCGGGATTGTCCCGCGAGCAGTTGCGCGCTCAGGAGCGTCGTACGCGGTTGTTGCGCCCGTTGCATGGGGTGCATGTGGTGACGTATTTGTGTTTGAAGGG
>JALYUK010000485.1 GCA_030853805.1 Actinomycetota bacterium
GAACAGACCCTCGGAGTACAGCTCAAGGGACGGGAGTGCGATCTCCTGGGTGTAGGCGCGCAACACCTCACCCAGGTCGTTTCCGGGCGTTGGGTAACGCTGCAGATATACCAGGAACGCCCCGAGCCCGCTGTAGGCCAAAAACCGGGCGCGAGCGGCCGGATCACGACTTTCCCGCACCCGCCGGGCCGCGGTGGCCTGTGCCAGATATGCCTGTGCGTCCTCAATCATCCGATCCAGGAACGTCGCCGCCAGGTCACCACCAGATTGCAAGGCGCGCACCAGGTACCCCGCGACGGTCGCGTACTCCTCCACGGCCGCCAACTGAGCGAGCAGAAGTCCAGGAGTGGCAGTGACCATGGTCGCAGTCTTCGCTTCTCGCACAGTGCGCAGCACCTGCTCGTCACACACCGCCCGCAGCCCTGCCTTGGACTGGAAATGATGAATGACCAAGGCATGACTGGTACCGGCATCCGCCGCGATGACCCGCAACGAGGCAGCGAATCCATCAGCAGCGAAGCGGGCGATGGCCGCATCCCGAATCCGTGCCCGCGCCGTTAAATCGCCCTCCGGCACCTCAATGGTTGACCGCATGGTTAATACGCTAACCACTTGGTCACCCGTGCGTCAACGCTGGCTCGGTGACAGTCTGGGACGGTCTCGCGGACAGTAACCAGCTCTAGGCGGACCAGATCCGGAACGAACCAGGTCGCTTCAGAATGCTGCGCTCGCGGCTGGGACAAGCACGGAATCGATGTTGACGGCGACGACGTGGTGACCGAGCTTGGCGAAGTACCCGCCAGGTCGGCCTGGCCGCAACCGGCATCACGAAGCTGCGCGGGGCGTGCCCGGGGGCATCTACGGGGCGTCCTTTGCCCAGAGATCCTCACCTCGAGTGCGGTTGGTCGGTGAGGGCCGGCCAGGTCGAACCGTTAGGCACTTCAACTCCGCGCCCCCAGGAGGCAGTTTGGTGGGGGCGGACAGCAGCAGTGGTGGTGGCGGCGCTGACTATCACCATGCTTCAACTGGGGCAGCGATCGAGACCGTCTTCAAATGAAGATCGGCGGATTCGTGCGGTCGGACAGCGTCAGTGCAGGTAGGAGGCGCCGTTGAAGTCGAGAATCGCGCCCGAGGCCCACTCGGCGCCCGGCTGGGCCAGCGCCATGACCGCCGCCGCGACCTCCTGCGGTGTGGCAACCCGGCCGAACGGACTCTGTGCACGCACTGCATCGCCCTGCGGTCCGTCGAGTACCGCTGCCCCCATATCGGTCGCGATGAAGCCAGGTGCAATGCCGACGCACCCGATTCCGTGTGGTGCCAACGCGACTGCGAGCGACTGGGTCATCGCGTGCACCCCGGCCTTGCTCGCGCCGTAAGCCGGCACCTGCGGCTCCCCCCGGTAGGCTCCTCGCGACCCGACCGTAACGACCCGCCCCCGGGGCAGCCCGGGTGCGGGATCGACCTGCAGCATGTGCCGTGCGACGAGATAGGTGACGTTGGCCGTGCCCAGCAGGTTGACGTCGGTCGTGCGGCGCCATCCCCGCACCCATTCCTGGTATGACGAGTGCTCAACGCTGAGGTCCAGGCGCCGCCCCTGGGTGGCCGGGTCCTCGGCGAACAACGCGGCGTTGTTGATCAGTACATCGATGCGCCCCAGGGCAGCGGCGGCCTCTCCGACGAAACGCTCGACCTGTTGCGGGTCGGCCAGGTCGCCCTGCACCACGGTGTGCCCGCCACCCTCGAGTCCAGCCGCCACAGCCTCGGCCTCAGCACGTGAAGAGCGGTAGTGCACAGCAACCCGGTCACCACATACGGCCGCGAAGATGCGGGCCACCTCGGCGCCGACTCCCCGAGACGCTCCAGTGACCAGGATGCCGCGGCGGGGCGGCGTGTGCGTCGTGGACGGCTGAGAAATCGTCATACTGGCTATCCTGCCGCCTGCGTGCATGGCACCGCGACCTGTCTTTTCGCACGACCGAGCGTGGCGCGGGTGTTTCGATATCGGCGCTTGATGCACCAGCCGATCGACATCGCCGGTGTCAGCCGTCGCACGGCGCCACGAGCACCACGCCCGATGAGTCACGTCGCAGGATCCGGCTTAAAGTTTGATCTTGCGGCCGGATCACGTCTTATCGAGTAAAGAAGCCTGGACAGTCCTGTCCAAGGAACGGCGTCTGACAACGACGAGCGAAGCCGAGCACTGAACCGATGCGCCCCGACTAGATACCCATATCGGGTCGCCTGAAGGTCAGGCTGGGACCCGGTATGTCAACGGGGTGCAGCTCCAGGTTTTAGGCCGCGAACTGGGTATTTCTACTGATGTGGCTGGACCGGGACAGTCGCAAGATGGACTGCATGCCAGCACATCAGACACCTGCGCCGCAGCCCATGCCGCGTCCATCAAAATCGTCCTCTGCTCCGACGCCGACAATCTTCAAAAGCGGACCAGACCGACGCCGAACCTCGCTGAGCACCCGTCGCGGCCACTGGCGATTGGCCGCCGCCGGCCTCGCAGTGGGTCACGTAGTGACAACCTTCGTCGGTTGCGTCGTCGTTTTCAGCTCGAAAATAACAGCGTGCGCGAATCCCGACGTCTCCACCAGCCGACATCTGATGATTGCGGGATTCTGCGCACTCGCGATTGTCAGTCTCGCCGCATGGGGGGTAGCCGCGGTGCACTGGCGTAGACCGTGGTTGCTGATTGGCGGAGCAGTCGCCGCAGCACCCGCGATCTGGTGGCTCGCCGTCGCCCTGTTGCAACCCTCCCAGTTCTGCTTATGAGCCCGAGAGCCGCACGGAATTAGCGCGGATGAACATGCACGCCAGGACCGTCATTGGGGTCACCTTCTGATTCCCTCGTGACGAGTGGTGTTTGGCTCGCCCGAGAGGTCCACTCCTGTTGGGTTCGACAGCACCCGGGACGCCCGAGACCCAGAAATGAAGGCGCCGCCACCAAGGGACGTAGCCCCGGCACCGACGCCTCGGTCGACGGTCAATCGTCGGGATCAATGCTGCCGTTGCATCGAGACAGGCTCTGGCTTGGCAGTGAGCGTGGTGCTGCAGGCGATGCAATCAAGCCAGCGTGGTCGACAAGCGGGTGGCTCGTCGACCACTCCCGCTGCTGCGACGTGATCTGCTCGGCAGTTTCAGGCGTGGTGCGGGTGCGCAGCACGCCTGGCGGAAATGGCGATGAAGGTCGCGGCAAACGCGACGGCGAGCAACATCGAGGCCACGAGGCTGATCGGCATGACCAAGTGCCACGGCACTTTGGTGACAACGACCGGGTCCACGACGTGTCCCCCGGTACCGCCTTGGGCGCTACCGGAGCCGCCAGGTTCGGGAAGCAGCATGGCGTCAGCGGACGTGGCTGCGCCGATCATAATGGCGAGGGTGCAGACCGCGACGAAGCTCGCCCGCTTGAACTGAGTGAACATGATTGACCTCCTGGCCGACGGGTCGCTGGCTGCGACCTGCGACCATCGTGTCCAGTCGGTACCGTCCCCCGCCATACGGAATTCTCCTCATCCGCTTACCCACCCAAAGCCCGTAGCCTGGTCCACGGAGGCGATCGCCATGGACCAACTGCATCTCATCGCGAGCGACGTGAGGCACCTGAGGGGCCTGCTGGACTTCGAGCGGCCCGCCGGCGAGAACGACGAGGTGCCGCCGTCATGGTTAGAGGACCTGGCTGGCTTAATACCCTGCGATGAAATCACCTTTCAGGTGATGGACCCCGTCCGTCAGTGGGTCCATGGGCAATCTCTTTCCACCGGGCAGGAAACGAGCGAAGATGACGAGCTGGAGGCGCTGTTCTGGGCCAGCTTCCCGGACAGCATCGCCTGCAACTATCCCCAACGAACCGGCGATCACCACACCATCACGCGGCTGTCTGACTTCTACTCCCGGCGAGATGTCAACCGGGGAGCTGCCGGTGCCTACCTGCGTGCGACCGGCGTTCGGAACGAGGTGCTGATGCCTCTGCCGATGCTGGATGGTCTGGACCGTCGGGTGCTGTTGTTCCGGTTCGGCGGCCGTGATTTCACCGAACGGGAGGTGCTCCTGCTGGGCCTGCTACGGCCCCACCTCATCGAGGTGTGCCTGCGCCAGCTGCGTCGCCGCCGCGGGCAACGTGAACTGACCAAGCGGCAGTGGGACATTCTTCGGCTGCTTGCGGCCGGATGCTCCAACCGTCAAGCAGCTCGGGCACTGGGTATCTCGGAAGCCACGGTGAGCAAGCACCCGGAGAACCTCTACGAGCGCCTCGGCGTGAACAGCAGGACAGAGGCCTTGGCCCAGGTCACACCCCTGGAACGAGACACGCAGGCCGCCCTAGCCCTCTAGCTGTGATACCGAGGGACGTTGGAAGATTGCCGGGCGCTGACTGCGAAGAAGGACGCCGAAAACACAGGATGGTGACGGAGTGTCCCGGTCGCACCGACCCAGAGGAACAAGACCTCGCCCGTAGCGGCGAACCAACTGTCGTGCAGTGAACAAACTTCCGCCTCCCTGCCGCGATCCAACCGCGACGAGCCCAGGGTGTGGTCCAGAATCCGATGCGGGCAGAATCCTCACCGGAGTCCCGATAAACGAATGGGATGCGGCGACAGCGGACGGCAATCCGGGTCTTGAGCCGATGGGCCTAGAGCGGATGCTTCACACGGGACGCCAGGTGCCGTCGCCATGTATGTAACGGATCGGCGAACGGGAGCGCAAATCTCGGCTCGTCAGGATGGGCGACCGTAGCCTTAGGAGATGGAAGCTGCCCTGTTGACGTTCTCGGCGGTAGCGTTCCTGTTGGTCGTGACGCCAGGCCCAGATTTCGCGGCCGTCGTGCCGAATGCGTTGCGTGGGCGGCCGGCCGGAATCGCCACTGCGCTCGGGACCGCGTCCGGTCTTGCGGTGCACGCCGGGATTGCAGCGGCTGGATTGTCGACGATTGTTCTCGCGTCAGACCGTGCGTTCTCCCTGGTGAAGTATCTGGGCGCCGCGTTCCTGGTCCTGTTGGGGTTGAGAGCCTTGTGGAGATCCCGAGGCTCCAAAACCGCGAAGGAACCGCGAACCACGGTCCCGTCTCGGCCCTTACCCATAGGGCGTGCCTACCGGCAGGGGCTGATGGTCAACGTGCTGAACCCCAAAGCTCCCCTTATTTACCTCAGTGTCATGCCGCAGTTCCTACAGACGAATGTATCCACCACAGCGCAACTTCTCGCGATGAGCGCGATCCTCGTCGCGATTGCACTGACCTGGTACACGACCCTGACCTTCCTCGTAGCGGTATTCCGCCCGGTAATCGAGCGATTCAGAGCCTCGATCGACCGTTTCACCGGTCTGATCCTGATTACTCTTGGTATCCGGGTCGCATTTGAAACACGACCCGCCTGAGCCCAGCCCCGATCTTGCTCCCCAGGTAGTTAATAGATTGGAGGCCCTCAACAGCGAAGCGGTTCGCGGAACAGGCGAATCTGCGGCGCGTCACTCTCCGCTCACCGGCATCCGTCCAGGTCTGTAGCAGGACCCCCGACCCGGTGAACGATTGTCTGGGGGACGTCCCGCCGGCACGCCTGGGCGAAACCCCAGGCGAGGACGGCCGTGATGGTGGCGATGTAGTTGGGGCTGGGTCCAGGGCGAGCAGGCAGATCGCGGTGAGTGCGGCCGCGGCTCGAAGTCCGCGCCGAGGGTAGCGATCGCCAATGTTTGAGCACAGCAGGAGACCGAGGACGCCGGTTGCGCCGTAACCGAGTAGGACTGAGCTCACGCTGGCGGCGCTGATCCCGGCGTTCTGCAGCAACGGGCTGAGGTAAGTAAAGGGTGTGTAGTGGCCAAGGGTGGGCACCACGACGATGGCGCCGACGATGAGCAGGGGGCGAACGGGCCGATCTCAGCAGCGACAGATGGGCTGGTGGTGGCTGCGTAGCCGCGTGGTGGGCAGGACCAAGTGCGATCAGCATCGCGAACACGAGCATGGTGATACAGCAGCCGGCGAACGCCCCGCGCCAGCCGATGGCGGTGCCGACCGCGGTCCCGAATGGAACGCCGAGCGCGAGGGCCGCGGCAAACACAAGGGAGAAGGCAACTGCGATCGGTATCGGGGCGAGCCAGCAGTTGCGGGGGCCGCGGCGAGCTCCTACTCGGGCCAGGTTCCAGAGCCGGGTTCTACAGTTGGATGCCGCGGGTCAACGCGCCGTCCACGACGAGGTTGGTGCCGCTGATCCGCCGGGCCAAGGGACTGGCCAGGAAGACCACGGGTGCGGCGACCTCTTCGGGGGTGCCCATGTGTCCGGATGGGTTGAGGTCCATCGCGGTCTTGAACAGATCTGGGTTCCCAGCCTCGATACCTTCCCAGACCCCACCTTCGAAGTAAGTGTTGCCCGGAGAGACCGTGTTGGCGCGAATACCCTTGTCGGCCAACTGCATCGCGAGCCCGTGGATGTATCCGATGATGGCGGTCTTGGCAGTGCCGTACGGGCCCGAAGCAAAGTCCGACTCGCGTCCGGAGACGCTGGAGATCGCGATGACCGATGCAGCTTCACTACGTCCCAGGTGAGGCATCGCGGCTCGAACAAGTCGGACGGTATGCATGAGGTCCACGTTGAAGCTGGCCTGCCAGTTCTCCTCTATATCAGGGATCGCGAGGGCGCTGACGTTGGCCACGACCACGTCGACACCGCCGAACGATTCAGCCGACTTCGCCACCCACGCCGCCAAAGCCTTGCCATCGCCGACGTCTACGGTCGAGCCGATCACGGTGCCCTGCGCCTGAAGTGCCTCCTGCACGGCCGAGACCTCTTCGGTGTTGCGCGCGCAAAAGGCGACGTGGGCCCCCTCGTTGAGGAAGGCCTCGACGACCGCCCGACCGATACCTCGGGTGCCGCCGGTGACCAGGACACGAATTCCACTGAGCTGCAGATCCATCGTCATACCTTTCGCGGAGTGCGGGAGCCTACGGAGTGAGACCGGTGCCAACGGCGCGTGCTCGGGCACGAAGCTCGGCGTGAATGCCGTGAAAGGCGGTGGCGCGAGGCAGGAGATCCTTCGCCGCCTTGACCACCACGCTGTAGTTGGCGTCCACAACATTGGCAATCGGCGCTTGAACGATTTGCGAGCACAGCTGGTAGGCATCCATCGGGTGCAGATTGCACAACTGGCCGACCCAGTGCACGAGCTCGGCATTGCCGATCCGCCAGGAGTCCTCCATCGGGCGGCTGGAGCCGACGGTCATCCAGTGGCTGTCGTTCTCGATCCGCGGCCAGCTCGGGGCACCCCCCTTGATGAGTTCCACGATGAGGGTGGTGGTCATCGCCCCTTCGACGGCGGTACCGCATGCC
>JALYUK010000007.1 GCA_030853805.1 Actinomycetota bacterium
GAGGATCGCCGGGAGAACGCCAGCGAGGCCGCCACGGTCGTAGCTCGGTATGAGGAACCCCGGGTAGGCCGTCTGCCAAGAAGCCGCGTCGATCGAGCTCACCGAGTGGATCGGCCGACGACACGCGACAGGGTCGCTGCGAATTCCTTCGCCTGGTGCAGCGTGGCGTCGCCATCGACGTCGCCGGCTATCCGCAGCGTGATGTCGTCGTCGCCGATGGTCCCTTCGTACCCGTGGTCGGCCTCGCACTGCGGGTCGGCGCACTGGGCGGGCATCAGATCGATCGAGGACACGGTGCCCCAGCCGACTTTCAGGCTGATCTCGCGACCGAGCGTGCCCGGTACGTAGTCCTCCGGTCCGGCCACCACGTGAGCAAGCATCACCCCGCGCACCCGCTGCAGCGGGATCGTCTCGGACGTCGCGGTTGCGACAGCACCCAGGTGCTCGGCCGGGGTGTCGGCGGATGGCGCGTGGTCATCGGCGTGCACCACCACCAGCCTGTGCGGTGCCAGTACCAGCACTGTCACGTGCCGTCGGACAGTTTCACTGTCGAACGTGGTCTCGGCATGCACCAGGTGGGACAGCACCTGGTCGTCACCGAGTGCGGTGACGACCACGTCGCTGACCAGAGCCGGGTAGTACCCCGAGGATTCGATATCGGAGAGCAGGGCTGCGGGCAGCGCCTCGCTGCGTGGGCCGGCATAAGACATTGCGGCATTGTCGCATCCCCACCGTCAGGCCAGGGCTCGTCGTCCCCGATCGGTGCGCACCGCGCTGGGCGCGACCGTGATGCTCGCGCCGAGCACCTCGACCCCGCCAGCGTGGGTGTTGACGGGGTTCAGCTCCAACGCGGCGACCTCCGGGAAGTGCTCGGCAATCATCGAGACCCGGGCGATCAGGTCCTCCAGGGCGACCGGATCCGCTGGTGGACGGCCGCCGTGACCGCGCAACAGTGGCGCGGCACGCACCGAGCCGATCAGATCTCGCACATCGCCGGTGCGCAGTGGTGGAATCCGGTAACCGATATCGCCCATCACCTCGCGCGGCGGCCCGGCGACCGCGAATCCGATGACCGGCCCGAAGAGGGGATCCTCAACGGAGGAGATCACACACGGGATGCCTGGCGTGGCCATTCGTTGCACCACCATTCGATCTGCGCGCAGCGGAGCCAGACGCTCCTGCAACGTGATGAATGCGGACCGGGTCGCAGAGCGCGTATTGAGGTCCAGCCGCACACTCGCGACCGGCAAACTGGTGGCCAACGGCGATGTCGACTTCACCACGACTGGAAATCCCAGGTGTACAGCGGCGGCGGCGGCGCGCGCGGGCGAGTCGACGCTGACCGTTTCCCAGACGTCGATGCCGTAGGCGGCCAGCACCTCGCGTACCTCCGTGGGCGCCAGGGCACGGCCCTTCGGGCAGTCCGCCAGCACCTGCTCCACAACGGCATCCACCTTCGCGCGCTCGATGCCGTCGGGGTTGACCAGCTCTCCGTGATCGGCCCGACGCCACTGTCCGTAGCGTGTCGCCGCAGCCAGCGCGCGCACCCCGTCCTCAGGCGTTCCGTACACCGGGATGACTTTTGCGGTGCGCTGAGGAGCTGCTCCTGTGTCGACACCCGCCGGCCGATTCGGCCCGTCCTGCTTGCTTCGCCCGGACGCCAGCGCAGATCGAACTTCCTGCACGCCGACGAAGGTGGAGATACATGACTTCTCGTGCTGTGCAGCCACCCGGGCGAGTGTGGTCGCCGAGCGGATGCTCTGCTCCGCCTCTGCATGCAGGAAACAGGCCACCACACTGTGCACGTCGGGGTCGGCGAACGCCTTTTCCAGCGCCTGCGTGGTTGCTTCCTCGCTCGCCAGCGGCGAGATCGTCACAGGTCCGTGCACCACGTCCAGGTTCCAGCTGACCACGTTGTCGGCTGCAAGTGCGGCGAGCGAGGCGGTATTGCCGACGATCGCGACCCCGGTGCCGGCGGGCACCGGCTGGTTGATGACCAGTTGCGCGACATCGAGCAACTGGTGAATGTTCTCGACCCGGATGACGCCGGTCTGGCGCAGCATCTGGCTGAAGGCGCGCGGGCCCACAGTGGTCTCGCGCACGCGGTGGCCGGGGGGTACGCCGTACGACGAGGTGCCCGATTTGATGACGATCACCGGCTTCTCACTCGCCAGGCGTCGTGCGATCCGGGCGAACTTACGCGGATTACCCATGGATTCCAGATAGAGACCGGCCGCCCGGGTCTGGGGATCGTCGATCCAGAACTGCATGATGTCGTTGCCGGACACATCGATCCGGTTACCTGCCGACACGAAATCGCTGAGCCCGAGGCCCCGCCGAGCCGCTGATGCAAGCACCGAGATACCCAGCACCCCGCTCTGCGCAAAAATACCGAAACCTCCGGCGTCTGGCATCGTCGGCGCGACCGAAGCATTCAAAGAGACTCCTTCCCTGGTGTCGATGATCCCGAAGGAGTTGGGTCCGACGACCCGCATTCCGCCGCGCCGCGCCACCTGCAGCAACTCGCGCTGTAACGCCTCACCTTCCTGGCCCGCCTCGGCGAAGCCTGCGGACACCACGACCAGTGCCCGCACACCGTGCTGTGCGCAATCTCTGGCGACATCGAGAACGGCGCCCGCGGGTGTTGCGATGACTGCTACATCGACGGGACCCGGCAGGTCGGTGACACGGGCGTAGACCTCAGCCTCGACCTCAGCGTGAGGGTGAAGGTTGACGGCATAGGCGGTGCCGCCGAACCCCTGGCTGAGTACCCTCTCGAAGATCTGCCGCCCCACCGAGTTGGGGCGCGATCCGACCCCGACCACCGCGACACTGGACGGCGCCAGCAACGCCCGGATGCTCAGCGACTCCGACCGGTGCTCACGCGCCTCGAGAACTTCACGGCTACGCTCGGTGCTCTCGATCCGAAACGACAGCGCCATCACCCCGTCATCGAAGTGGCGCCGCACCTCGAACCCTGCCTCGGAGAAGACGCCCAGCATCTTGCGGTTCTGCGGGAGCACATCCGCGGTGAACTGCTCGACTCCCACCTCCTGACCGATCGCGACCAGGTGCTCCAGGAGCACCGACCCCACCCCGCGGCCCTGGAAGTCGTCGGCGACGTTGAAGGCCACCTCGGCACTGGGTGGATCGTCACCGACCTTGTCGAACCGTCCTATTCCCACCAGCTGCCCGCCGGCTTCCATGACCAGGGCGACCCGCGAACTGTGGTCGACATTCGCGAATCGGAACGCATCCTTGTCGGACAGTCGCGGCAGCGGGGCGAAGAAGCGCAGGTAGATGGACTCCTTGGACTGTCGCTCGTGGAAAGCCTGGATCAACGTGGCGTCGCTCGGCTGAATCGGGCGCACGTGACCGATCGATCCGTCCCGCAGCACCACGTCCGCCTCCCAGTGGGCGGGGTAGACCGGTGGTTGCTCGACTGGAGTCATTCCGCCACCCTGCCACGTCACGCCCTGGGATCGACCCTGCGCCAGCTCTGCCCGGCGTCCGTGGACCAGTAGTACCCGGAGCCATCGGTGGTCACGGCGTAGTACTGGCCGGCTCCCGGGCTCGCGATCCAATCGATGCCCGTCGCCGGTAGGCCCAACCGGCTGTCCTTGGCGGCGAAGGTGCGGCCACCGTTCTGCGAGACCAGCAGACGCGCGACGTTGAGCGCGGTCGACCCGTCTGTCGTACCTACGGCAGCGGCAAGGTGCGTACTGTCCACAGCAGCGAGCTGAGGTCGACCACCCTTGGGCAGCTGGACCGCCCCGGAGGACACCGCCCCCCACGTGACGCCGCCGTCGGTGCTGGTCACGAGCGTGTAGGTCGACTGCGATGGCCCGTCCTGCGGGTCACAGAGCGCGAACAGGCGAAGGTCGGCATCGGCCGCAGCGGTCACCGCCTGCAGGTTGCTTCCCCGGCAGGCACTCGGGGTCGACACCGGGCTGAGGGAGCCACCCTGCATCCGTAACAGTGGCAGCGGCGTGCCGTCCGCAGCTTTGGTCAGCGACAGCAGTACCTGGTTGCCGTGCACCACCAGATCGGCTGCAGACACCGAGGAGGTCAGGTCGGTGTTCGCCGAACCTGCGGCAGGCAAGGCGTCGGCCGCAGTGTCCAAAGTTGTGACACTCACCGCGCCCGTGCATGCCGAGGCAGCACAGCTGTCCGACGTGACCACCAGAGCACGGCCGCGGGAAGCCTCAATATCGAGCACGAAGCGACCGGGGTGCGCGATCCGGGAGAATTTTTCGCCCCCGTCACGGGTCACCCACAGGTCGCTGCCGAAGACGTAGCCGATCTGCGGAGTGACGAAACGGACGTCGCGCACCGCGTCGGAACTGCCGATCCGACCGGTCCCCGGACCTACGGTCGGCGTCGATACTGATGCCGGGAAGATGTGAACCGGCGTCCACCGTGCTCCGTTGTCGACCGAACGCAGCAGCACCGGGCAGACAGCACTTCCGCATTTACTCGCGCCGAGGTTGAAGATCCGCCGACCCCCTGCATTGCTGAGGGACCAGGTGACGAACTCCGGTGGCGTGGACTGAGGGGGCCTGGAAGGAGTAGAGGGAGTGCTGGACTGGAAGGGACCGGCGGACGGGGCCGGACCCTTCTGCTGTGCACTGTTGGTCCGATCGGGTTGAGCCATCGAGGACTGCACAGGTGACGTGACGCGTGTCGCGGCAGTCGTCGCCTGGGGCTCATGCAGGGTGAGGATGCCGAAACCGGCGACCACGGCGACGGCTGCCGCTGCGACTGCGCCCATCAGGAACCGGCCCGGGGTCGCGCGGCGGGCACCCTTGGTGATGCGCGCCCAGGCCAGATCATCGGCCACCTGCGGCTGCACAGCACGCCGCTCCTGCGCGAAGAACTGTGCGACGGGGTCATCGTCGTAGGCGGGTTCCCTGAAGTTCGCGGATTCTGCCGGTTCTACAGGCTCCGGCGGTTCGTGCCGGTTACCGAAATTCATCGGATGTCCTTCAAATGCGCAGCCAATAACTTACGCCCATCGAACAGGTCTCGTTTCACAGCACCTTCTGATTTTCCGAGTTCGCGAGCGACCTGAGCGACCGAGAGGTCGGCGTAATAGTGCAGCAGGACCGTCATCCGCAATCGGTTCGGCAGGGACTCTACGGCGTCCCGGACGCTGAGCCGCGTGGCGGCATCCGGTTCGGGCGCAGCGACATCGATACCGACGGGCCGACCTGCTGTGTACTTGTTGTAGGCCGCCGTCTCACGACCGCGTTTGCGCCAGTGGTCACGGACCTGGTTGGCCACCGTGGTGTAGAGCCACGGACGGGGCTCGGAGACCTGACCCCAGTGGTTGATCAGCCGGATGAATGCCTCGGTGACAAAGTCGTGCGCGAGGTCGCGGTCCCCCACCAGCGACGTCGCCCAGCCGACAAGTCGACCGAAGTGCGCGTCGTACACCTCACGCACGTCTGCCTCACGTGCCGCTTGCCCCCGGGTCACGGTCGTGCTCCTCTGCGTACGTACCGGGCGCGACCGGCGTAACGGCAGAGAAATGGTGCTCACATTCTCTGCGACGCCGCTGACGCCCGTTCGGTTGGCTGTCGACAGTGACCGGCGCACGTGACGCTGGTTACATTCAGGTATGCATCCGACAAGCTCGCAGCCTATCGCCAGCCCTACAGAAGTCTTCCGAGCCGCGCGCGACCATCTGCAGGCGCACCGGACCGACTACGACGCAGCACTGTCCGGCTACGACGTCCCGCTACTGGACCACTTCAACTGGGCGACCGACTGGTTCGACGTCCTGGCCGCCGACCCCGACTCGCGCGATCGCGCCGCACTGACGATTGTCGACCAGGGCGGGGACCCCAGGGACTCAGCAGCCGATCGACGGACCAGTGTGACGTTCGCACAACTGTCGGCCCGCTCGGCCCAGGTGGCTGGATGGCTGGCATCCTCGGGGGTGCGCGCCGGTGACCGGGTGCTGCTGATGCTCGGCAATCAGGTGCAGCTGTGGGAGAGCCTGCTGGCGTGTATCCGGCTCGGGGCGGTGACCATCCCTGCGACCACGCTGCTGACCTCCGCCGATATCCGCGACCGGATCGAGCGCGGCGCCGTCTCGCACGCAATTGTGACGACCAGCGCATGCGCAGCATTCGAGACGGTGCCGGGCGAGTTCACCCGAATCGCAGTAGGACCGGATACGCCGACCGGGTGGACGTCATACAACGAGAGCGACGCCTTCGAAGGCTCATCGCCGACCGCGGACACCGGGGCCACCGACCCGATGCTGGTCTATTTCACATCCGGAACGACCGCCGCACCGAAACTGGTGACGCACACGCATGCGTCCTACCCGGTGGGTCACCTGTCCACGATGTACTGGATCGGATTGCAGCCCGGGGATGTACACCTCAACGTGAGCTCACCAGGTTGGGCGAAACATGCGTGGAGCTGCGTCTTCGCGCCGTGGAACGCAGGCGCCACGGTGTTGATGGTCAACCAGCCGCGCTTCGATGCCGATGGCCTGCTGCGGGCGTTGGAGCAGGAGCAGGCAACGACATTCTGCGCACCGCCCACGGTCTATCGGATGCTGGTGCAGACCGACCTCGCGTCGTGGCGCAACCGGTTGTCGTTGCGGGAGATGGTCGGAGCGGGCGAGCCGCTCAACCCGGAGGTCATCGAGCAGGTCCGCAGCGCGCTCGGCATCACCGTGCGCGACGGGTACGGGCAGACCGAGACCACGGCGCAGGTCGGTAATACCCCCGGCCAACCACTGTTGCCCGGCTCGATGGGACGGGTGCTGCCGGGTTACGACGTGGTGCTGGTCGATCCGGCATCGGAAACCGAAGGGGACGAGGGTGAGATCTGCCTGCGGTTGGCCGGCCCGCTGGGTCGCCCGGTCGGGCTGATGGTCGGTTACGACGGCGATGCCGAGCGGACCGCTGACGCCATGCGGGACGGGGTCTACCACACCGGTGATGTCGCGAGCCGGGACTCGGACGGGTACATCACCTACGTCGGTCGTTCGGATGATGTCTTCAAGGCCTCGGACTACCGCATCTCGCCGTTCGAGGTGGAGTCGGTGCTGATCGAGCACCCCGCAGTCGCCGAGGCCGCCGTCGTGCCCTCCCCCGATCCGACCCGGCTGTCGGTACCGAAGGCCTACATCGTGCTCGCCGCCGGGTACGAACCAACCGCTGCGACAGCGCGCGACATCCTGGCGTACTGCCGGGAGCACCTCGCCGCCTACAAACGAATTCGCCGACTGGAGTTCGCCGAGCTGCCCAAGACAATCTCCGGCAAAATCCGCCGCGTCGAGCTGCGCCGCCAAGAGGTCGAGCGCCGCGGGGAGGGATCACCAGGCGCCACCGAGACAGCGCCCAGCGAGTTCTGGGAGTCCGACTTCCCTGACCTGAAGAACTCCGCGTCCAAGGACTGAACGCCGATGGAGCTACGCGAGGCGATCCAGCGACGTCGGATGGTGCGCCGGTTCGATCCCGATCGGCCCGTACCTTGCGATGCGCTCAGCCGGATCGCGTCGTTGGCGGTCCGGGCACCGAGTGCCGGTTTCAGCCAGGGCTGGGATTTCGTGGTTCTTCGCGACGCCAGTGACCGGTCGGCCTACTGGTCGGCCACGACGGACCCGGACGGTACGTCGGACGCCTGGCTGCGGGGTGTTTCCAGCGCGCCGGTCCTGATCCTCTGCTGCTCGGACAAAGGCCGTTACCTGGACAGGTATGCACAGCCGGACAAGGGGTGGAGCGACCGGAGCGAGGAGCGTTGGCCGGTCCCCTACTGGGACGTCGACACGGGAATGGCGGCGATGTTGATGCTGCTCGGGGCGGTCGATGAAGGCCTGAGCGGGCTCTTCTTCGGTACGCCCGCCGATCGTATGACGGCGGTGCGTGATCGTTTCGGCATACCGGGCGGGCACCACCTCGTGGGGGTGATCGCTCTGGGGTACGCCGCCGAGGACCAGCGCAGCGGTAGCACCCGCACCCGATCGAGGCGCCCGCTGGCCGAGGTGTTCCACGACGGCCGGTACGGCACCCCGTTGACCTGACGACGCCGCCCGTGGTGGACAGCTAGGAGGGCAGCCGGGTCACCAGTGAGCGGTCCAGGTGAGCAAGGTCGCGGGCACCGGCCAGACCCATGAAGTGTGCGAGTTCGTCTCGCAGCCCGGTCAACATGGTCTCCACCCCGTCGGCGCCACCGTCAGCGAGCGCCCAGAGCGCGGGCCTGCCCACGAACACAGCACAGGCTCCGAGAGCGATCGCGACCAGCGCATCGCGGCCACCCCGGATGCCGCCGTCCGCGAAAATCGGCACCCGGTCACCCACCGCGGCCACTACCTCCGGCAATGCCCAGGCCGGTGGCACAGCGCCATCCAGTTGTCGACCGCCGTGGTTGCTGACCCATACGCCCTCGGCGCCGGCCTCCACACAGGTCCGGGCGTCATCTGCGCGCAGGACGCCCTTGACGATCACCGGGAGTCCGGTCAGCTCTGCGAGGCGCCCGATATCGGCCATCGTCTGGTGCGGGGTCTGATCGATCAACGGCCACGGATCGGTGATGCCTGCTGGTAGGTGCGGCCGCACACCGGTCAGTTCCAGCTCCTGCCCCAATGGAAGCGGGCGAGTCTGGCCCGCCCGGGGGCGGTAGCCGAGGTACGGCGTGTCGCCAGTCAGCACGAGTGCCCTTGCGCCGCTCGCTGCTGCGCGCAGCGCGAGTGCATCGCTGATCGTCCCGTCGCGCATCAGGTAGACCTGAAACCACCACGGCGCCCCGGCGACCTGCTGTGCGACCTGCTCGATCGGCACCGTCGACCGGCTGGACAGCACAAAAGGAGCTCCAGCGGCTACCGCGCCTCTCGCGGTCGCCACCTCACCCTCGGGGTGCACCAGCCGGTGGAACGCGGTCGGCGCGATCCCGATCGGAGTATCCCAGTCACCGAAGACGGCACTCGAGGTGCGGACCCGGGAGACGTCGCGCAACACCCGAGGACGCAATCGCCATCCATCCCAGGATGTCTCGGCTTCCTGCACGCTCTGCCCGGTGCCCGACCCGCGAGAGATGTAATGCCAGACCACCGGGTCAAGACTCTCCCGCGCTGATACCTCAAGGTCGCCCAGCACCTCCCGCATCGACATCGCTGCGGCTTACGGCAGGTAGTACGTCGGGTTCGGCAACTTCACCGGCACGACTGCGGAGCCTCCGATCAAGTCACTGAACTGGTCGCCGAAGTTGGCCAGAATCGTGTAGCGACCGCCGGCCGACGTCTGCTTGAAGGCGCGGGTCTGACTCTTGAACTCGATCGTCGAGCACTTTGCCGTGGCACATTTGATGTACGACGGTTGCTGACTCGCCCCCTTACCGGTCCACTTCGTATAGAGGTTCGCCGACGTGAATCCGGTGTAGCCGACCTTGCTCAAGTTGCCCAGCGTTGCAGCCTTCTGGTCATCGTTGCGGCCGGTCAACCCGATGATGGTGCATCCGGACCGGGTCGCGGCATTCGCCAGGGCGACCATGCCAGGGGTGGCGGGGAACTTCTGGCCCTGTACGTAGACATCCTGCAACGCGGGGTCGAAGTTGAAGTGCATCGCGGCATCCTCCATGTCGTAGGTCGACAAGGTGGTGTCGTCCACGTCGAGCACGATCGCGGGGCGGATCCCGACGAAACGGCTGACACCGCAGGCCGCGTTCAGGATCGGCGAGATCGAGCGGGTGAGTCTGGTGATCTCGCTGATGTACGGCGAGGTCACCTTGTTCGCGATGCCAGTCGCGTCGGTGCCGTAATAGGTGCGGATGGTCGACTTGGTGGAGTCGACATTCGGAATGCCCTCTCCCCCGGCAGTTCTGCCACTGGACCCATCGGCCTTCATCCGGAAGTGGCTGCGTGGCGCGAGCTTCGGCTCGGACAGTCCTGGCAGGTCCGGTGACGGCAGGTAGTACGTCGGGTTGGGCACCTTCAGGTAGTTCGATGCATGCCCACCCTGCAGGTCCGACCACTGATCGCCAAGGTTGAGGGCGATGTTGTAGCCGAGCGATTCGATGTGTGCGCGGGTGCCGGCCTTGAACTCGACCGTGGTGCATTTCACCGTGACGCAGGTGATGTACGACGGCTGCTGGCTGGCGCCCTTACCGGTCCACTTCGTGAAGGTCCGGTTGGCGGTGAAGCCGCGATAGCCGACCTTGTTCAGATTGGCCACAGTTGCGGTCTTCTGGTCGTCGTTGCGCCCGGAGAGACCGAAGATGGTGAATCCCATTGCCTTGGCCTTCTTCTCGAAGGCGACCATTGCCGGGACCGCGGGGAAACGCTGCTCCTGCACGTAGACGTCCTGCAACGCGGGGTCGAAGTTGAAGTGCATCCCCGCGTCTTCCATGTCGTAGGTCCACAGGGTCGTGTCGTCCGCGTCGAAGACCACTGCGGGCTTCTTCCCGGTCTTCTTCGCCCGCGTGAGCAACCGCGGCAACTTCGCGGTCTCGCGGGCCATCAGTGCGTTCATTTCGCTGATGTAGGGCGAACTGGTCTTGTTCGCGATGCCGTTCTCGGCGTTGTAGTAGGTGCGCACCGTCGACTTCACCGAGTCGATGTTGGGTATCCCTGCACCGCCCTGCGTCAGTCCGCTGGAGCCGTCAGGTGCCATCGTGAACTGGGTACGCGGGGAAAGTGTGCGGTCGATGTTGCGGTGCAACTGGCGCAGGTCCGGCTGCGCCGAACCGGGGGCCCCGGGTGCCACGCTCTTGGCTCCGATGGGACTCGACGCATTCGCCGTAGCCATACCCAGAGCGGGCAGCACCGTCGCAACGACCGCGATCACGGTGATTCGGCGAGCAGCGCACCAACGCCGTGAGGACAAGGGCGCAGGGGACTCGGGCATGAATTTCTCCGATGGTGACGACGGCTGTGGCGACGAAATGAAACTACTCGCAAGGACCGACATCCGGAGCAATCTGTAGTCAACGATTTCGTAAAGAACAGGCGACGTTCTTGATAGGGAGCGAATTTGCCTGCAACCAATAGTTTTTCGATAACTGAGACCATCTACCCTGTGCCCATGAAGCTGTCTTTGAGAGCGCCGCGCGGCGGGGTACGCGCGGCCGGGGTCCTCACACTTGCTGCTACGACACTGGCGATCTCAGCGTGTCAGCCGGCGACGGACTCCGCGGCGTCCAGTCCGAGAAAGGCCACCTCGGTCGCAGCATC
>JALYUK010000010.1 GCA_030853805.1 Actinomycetota bacterium
ACCCTGACCGCTCTGCAGGATGACGGACAGCAGGATCAGCAGACCCGCACCGAGCACGTCCTCCAGAAGATGACGCGCCCGCGCTCGGCGCCCGTCCTCCCAGACGTCGTGCGTCGGCATGTCAGGCACGTTCGTCATGTCAGGCACGCCACTGCCGTTGCTTCAGATGCTTTGTTGCCACCGTGACCCGCGCAGCGTCCGTCAGGTCGTGATGGTCCTCGACCTCGGACCAGTAGCCCTGGGCGAGGATGGCCTCCGGTAGCGATTTTCCCTGGGTCGCAGCGTGCTCCATCGCCAACCGGCCACCAGGGCGCAACAGCCGCGCGGCGCGCGCGGCGACCTGCACAGGGATGGCCAACCCGTCCGCGCTGCCGCCGAAGAGCGCGAGGTGCGGATCGTGATCGCGCACTTCGGGATCGATCGGGACCATGCCGTCGGGGATGTACGGCGGGTTGCTGAGGACCACGTCGACCTGACCCACCAGATCATCGAAGGCCGACGTCGCATCTCCCTGCCGAATGTCGACATCAAGACCGAGCAGCTGACGATTCAACTGCGCCCACGCCACGGCCTCCTTCGAAAGTTCCACGGCGTACACGAGCGTCTGCGGAAATTCCTGTTTGACCGCGAATGCCAGCGCGCCCGAGCCGGTGCAGAGGTCAACAACAGTGGGCGAGCCGTGCTGCAGGTGCGATGCCACGAGATCGACCAGCATCTCGGTCTCCGGCCGGGGCACAAAGACTCCTGGCCCGACAGCCAGCTCCAGATGACGGAACGGTGCCCGACCGGTCAGGTGCTGCAGCGGAATCCGCGACGCTCGCTCGCTGACCAGGTCGGCGAACCGGGTCAGCACTGCGACATCGGGCCGACGGTCCAGCACCTGTGCGCGGTGTACCTCAGCCAGCTCGACACCCCAGGCATGGGCGAGCAGGATCGCTGCGTCGGACGCAGCCGACACCACCCCGGCCTCCCCCAGGCGCGTCGCGGCGGCGCTCAGGATCTCGCGCACCGTCACAACAAAACCGTCACAACAAAACCGTCACAGCAGCACCGGGCACATCAGCTGCGGTCGGCTACGGCAGACATCCGCGCCGACTCGTCGGCTTCGATAGCCGAGGCCACGACCGGGCCGAGGTCACCGCCAAGTACGGCGTCCAGGTGGTAGGCCTTGTAACCGGTGCGGTGATCTGCGATCCGGTTCTCCGGGAAGTTGTACGTGCGGATCCGCTCGCTGCGGTCCACGGTGCGTACCTGACTCCTGCGTGCTGCGGAAGCTTCGGCATCGCGTTCGTCCTGGCGGATCTGCCGCAACCGGGCCTTGAGCACCCGCGTCGCTGATTCCTTGTTCTGCAGTTGACTCTTCTCGTTCTGACACGACACGACGACGCCAGTCGGAAGGTGGGTGATGCGCACCGCCGAGTCGGTGGTGTTGACGCTCTGGCCACCCGGTCCAGAGCTGCGGTAGACATCGATCTTCAGGTCGTTCGGGCCGAACTCGATCTCGGCGTCATCGTCCTCGTCCAGGTCGGGCATCACCAGAACACCTGCTGCCGACGTGTGGATCCGGCCCTGGCTCTCGGTCACGGGCACCCGCTGTACCCGGTGCACGCCACCCTCGTACTTCAGCAGCGCCCACGGGGCTGTGCCCGGCTCCATGGTGCCCTTGGCGCGGATCTGCAGGCGCGCGTCCTTGAACCCGCCCAGGTCGGAATCGGTCGAATCGACCAGCTCCGCACGCCACCCCGAGCGCTCGGCATACCGCAGGTACATCCGCACCAGGTCCCCGGCGAACAGTGCGGACTCCTCGCCGCCCTCGCCGGCCTTGACCTCCAGGATCACGTCGCGGTCGTCGTCCTCGTCACGCGGCAGCAGCAACTTGCGCAGCGCAGCCTGCGTGACGTCCAGACGTTCCTGCATCGCCGGAATTTCTTCGGCGAACGCCTCGTCCTCCTGCGCCAGCTCGCGGGCCGCGCCGAGGTCGTCACCCGCCGCAAGCCAGGCACGATAGGCAGCGACGGTGGGTGCCAGCGCTGCGTACCGCTTGTTGACCTTGCGCATGGCGACCGGGTCGGTGTGGATGGCCGGGTCGGCCAGCCGTGCCTCGAGTTCGGCATATTCCTGCGCTACTGCTTCAGCGGATTCCAGCACGGCGGCTCCTTTGGGCGGGTTACCAACCCGCGAAAAGATCTGCCCGCGGGTACAAACAACGCGCCGACCCTGCCCGCAAGGGGTAGGGCCGGCGCGTCATGGAAGCTACTTGGTCGCGGTTGCGTCTGCAGTTGCGTCTGCAGTTGCGTCTGCGGCGGCGGCCTTCTTGCCGTAACGCTGCTGGAAGCGGGCCACGCGGCCACCGGTGTCCATGATCCGCTGCTTACCCGTGTAGAACGGGTGGCACTGCGAGCAGGTCTCAGCCGAGATCTTGTCACTCTCGGAGGTGCTGCGCGTCTCGAACGTCGCGCCGCAGGTGCAGGTAACGGTGGTGGCGGTGTACGCGGGGTGAATGTTCTTCTTCACGGGGTTTCTCCTTGCGCTCGGATGCCTCCGGGTCGTCCACACAGGGGGCGGGGACGTGAACCGGTGGCCAGCGGATGATTCTGCCAGAAGTACTGACATAGGGCTAAACGAAGCGGGCCCGACCGGTATTCCTGCAGGTAACGATTGGCACATCGACTCGCTATGCAGTTGCAAACCACGTATGTGTAGTAGATGACGACTTCGACTGCACCGCCCGAAGGCGGGCTCCGCAAAGATCACGAAGCCCCCCTGACGCCACCCGTTCGGCACTTCCTACGCAAGCTGACCGTCGCCACTGGCGGCGGGATGTTCATCGACGGCTTCATCTTCGCAACCTTCGCAGCTGCGATGGCGGGCCGGGCCCACGAGGAACTTGGCGTGACCGGCATCTGGAACAACCTGATCTCGGCTTCGACGTTGATCGGGACGTTTTTCGGCGGGCTCATCATCGGGTACATCACCGACAAGATCGGCCGTAAGCCGATGTTCACGTTCGACCTGATCATGTTCAGTGTCGCGGCGTTCCTGCTGTTCTTCGTCCAGTCCTCCTGGCAACTCTTCGCTCTCGGGGCCGTGATGGGCTTGGCGGTCGGTGGGGACTATGCGATCGGGTCTCCCCTGCTGGGCGAGTTCTCACAGAAGAAAGACCGCGGCAACTACCTGGGCCTGCTCGAGATCAGCTGGAACGTCGGTTACGTGGTCGCCTACATCATCGGCTACGTCATCAACAGCTACTGGCCCGGTGGCTGGCGACTCATTCTGGGCGCAAGCATCGTGCCGGCCCTGATCTGCCTCGTCGTGCGGCACGGAATTCCCGAGTCGCCACGTTGGCTGATGAGCAAGGGCCGAAAGAAGGAGGCCGAGAAGATCTACCGCGAGGAGCTGCATGTCGCGAACCTCGGCGACCTGGAAGACGAGCTGGCCGAAGACACCGACTGGAAGCTGCTCTTCTCCAAGGAGTACATCCGGCGGACGCTCTTCGCGTCACTGTCCTGGAGCGCCATCGTGATGCCGTACTTCGGGCTGATCTTCTTCGCACCGGATATCTTGAAGTCGATCGGACTCAAAGATGCTCTCTTCGGGGCGTTGATGGGCACGGTGATCGCCCTGATCGGTGCCACGATCTCCTGGAAGTACATCGACAAGGTAGGCCGTCGGCCGATCACCATCATCCCGATGTTCGTCTGCGCAGCTTTCCTCTTCGTGGCATCGGCCTACACCGCGCTGCCGGCGGCCGTGGGCATCATCGCCTACTTCGGTTACCTCTTCTCCTACGGGATCATGAGCATCACCACGGGTATCTACCCATCCGAGGTGTTCCCCAGCTCGGTCCGCGCGACCGGTCTCGGTATCGCCAGCTCGACCAGTCGGGTGGCGGCCGCTCTGGGCACGTTCATGCTGCCCACGGTCAAAGACGCGTGGGGCACCCCCGCCGTGCTGATCATCATGGGAGTCGTATCGCTCGGCGGCGGAGTCATCTCCTACATGTGGGCTCCGGAGACAAACGGTCAGTCGCTGACGGAGACGTCGCACCGCGACGCACCGGGCCGGCCGGTCTCCAAAAAGGAACCCGCTTTCAGCTGAGGCGCAAACACCGACACACAAAGCAAAGCGCCGCCCTACCGGATCTGGTGGGGCGGCGCTTCGTGTGTCGGTGCTACTGCTCAGTCTTCGTCGTCGAGCTTGATGGAGCTGGTCTGCTGCACCTGCATCAGGAACTCGGTGTTGCTCTTGGTCTTCTTCAACCGGTCCAGCAGCAACTCGATGCCCTGCTGCGGGTCGAGCGCCGCAAGCACGCGACGCAGCTTCCACATGATCTTCAGCTCGTCGTGCCCGAGCAGAATCTCCTCGCGGCGGGTACTGGACGCATTCAGGTCGACCGCCGGGAAGATACGGCGCTCGGAGAGCATCCGCGACAGACGCAACTCCATGTTGCCGGTGCCCTTGAACTCCTCGAAGATGACCTCGTCCATCTTGGACCCGGTCTCGATCAGCGCCGTGGCGAGGATGGTGAGCGAGCCACCGTCTTCGATGTTGCGCGCCGCACCGAAGAACTTCTTCGGCGGGTAGAGCGCACCGCTGTCGATACCACCGGACAGGATGCGCCCGCTGGAGGGAGCAGCCGTGTTGTAGGCACGACCCAACTTGGTGATCGAGTCGAGCAGGACGACGACGTCCATACCCTGCTCGACCAGACGCTTGGCGCGCTCGATGGCCAGCTCGGCGACCTGCGTGTGATCCGTGGCAGGCCGGTCGAAGGTGGAGGCGATGACCTCACCCTTGACCGCGCGCTGCATGTCGGTGACCTCTTCGGGACGCTCATCGACCAGGACCACCATCAGGTGGACCTCAGGGTTGTTGATCGTGATCGCGTTGGCCACCGCCTGCATGATCATCGTCTTACCGGCCTTGGCCGGAGCGACGAACAAGCCGCGCTGACCCTTACCGATCGGGGAGACCAGGTCGATGAGGCGAGTGGACAGAATGTTGGGCTCGGTCTCCAGGCGCAGACGCTGCTGCGGGTAGAGCGGCGTCAACTTCCCGAACTCGACCCGCTCGCGGGCCACCTCCGGGGTCATGCCGTTCACGGTGTCCAGGCGCACCAACGCGTTGAACTTCTGCCGCGCCGGGAGCTGCTCGCCCTCACGCAATGCACGGACGGCGCCGGTGATGGCGTCTCCCTTGCGCATACCGCTCTTCTTGACCATGTTGATCGGCACGTACACATCGCTGGTACCGGGCAGGTAGCCGGTGGTACGCACGAACGCGTAGTTGTCGAGCAGGTCCAGGATGCCGGCCACCGGCACCAGGACGTCGTCCTCGCGCACCTGGGTGTCGACATCGCCGAAGTCGTCGGCGCGGCCGCCGCGACCGCTGGGACCGTTGCTGCCGGGTCCTGCGTTTCCGCCCCGCTTACGGTCGCGGCCACGCTGACGGCGGCGGCCTCCCCGCTCATCACCCCAGTCCTCGTCGCGGCTCGGACCGTTGTTGCTGCGGTTGCTCTGGTTGCCCGAGTTACCGGTGTTCTGGGCGCCTCGGTTGTTCTGACCCTGGCGGCCACCACGGTTGTCACTGCCACGGTTGTCACTGCCACGGTTGTCGTTCCCGCGGTTGTCACTGCTGCGGTTCTCGTTTCCCCGGTTGTCAGCTGCGGGCTCGCTCGCCGACTGGCCCGAGCTCTGCGGGGCCTGTGCCTGCGCCACCTCAGTCTTGGGTGCTTCGGTCTGAGGTGCTTCAGCCTTACGTGCTTCGGTCTTACGGGCTTCAGCCTTGGGCGCTTCAGCCTTGGGTGCCTGCTCGGTGGCCCGCGTGGAGGCAGCGACCGTGGTCACTTCGGTGGGCGGCACCTGGGTCGCCTGCGGTGTGGTGG
>JALYUK010000014.1 GCA_030853805.1 Actinomycetota bacterium
GTCATGGCCAGCACGGTACGACTTACGGGCATCTGCAGCACGCGCCGCGGACCAAGACTCGCAGCTTTAGTCGGCAGACGGATTCATATAGGAAGGGGCGAGAAGGTGCTTTAGCGACACCGGTGCCGAGCTGACCTATCGACCCCACGTACGAATCCGACAACATGTCTAGGTCCCGACTTTCCTGAGCAAACAGGTTCGCATTACCAAGAATCCAGGAAAAATGACACGCCTCTGTCAAGGGGCCAGGGTCTGCCAAATTATCCGGGAACCTTGTCGCTTACCGGTGGCCGGTGGCCGATGTGGCCACCACGGCCCGATGGAACGAGTCCCCGTGACGATTGGCCATCACGGCTGTCACGTGGCCATCGAGCGTGGCAATCGACAGCCAGAAACCGACAAGCCGAGGACCCAGACGGATGCCGCGCGCTAGGTACCCCACTCGCTTCCGCCCAGACGACGGTTACCCCGGATAAGACCTGCTTATCCCGATCAACGACGTATGCTTTGATGTGGTGTTTCACGTCTGCAATAGATTTGCAGACGTGTAGGGGTCTGCCTAGGGTTTGGATGTGACTACTTAGCCAAGTCGTCAGGTTCATGCACGGTTGCTACCCGCAGAGCAGCAATAACCACCGCCGTTCTGGCGACCGTCACCTTCGCGCGCGCGGCAGCTGCCTCACGTATGTGCTCGAGCGTTACGAGTTCCTCCGCCGTCATTCGGGCCGTGACCTGAGTCGTCGCGCCACCTTCCCGATTTTGACCTCGCAGCCTGCGTGGCGCGTTCAAGTCATCGACGATCGAGAGCACCGCTGTCAGGACCTTGCCCTCCGCGTCTTGGCAGGTCCAACTCACCAGCTGACCCCAGGATGGCTTGTTAGGGCCCTTCACCAGCGCCACCGCATCCCTGTACAGGTCCGTCGGAACGCGAGCAGCGACGGAACTGATACCAGTTGGTGGGCGACGCTCGCCAGCCGGTCGACCGCCGTTTCCGCGCAATCTGGTTTCCAGCGCGACTGTGGGAGTTGTAACGGACTCGATCGCTACTTTCGTAGCGCCTACAGCAGTGGTGGCGACCTTGCGCGGCCTAGGAACTCGAGGAAGAAGGCCAGACAACGGCTGCTGGGCCGTCACCGGTTGATCCAGGGCGTCCTCGCGATTTATGTCAAAGACGTTTTTCCCAACGCGCCTAGCCATTCTTGACCAGCTCCCGCTCACCGATGCGCGCGAGGATCTCGCGCGTCAATTGGTTGTAGTCCCCCGCCAGGGCGTCCCCAGAACTTCGAGACCACCACATATCTCGGTCGTCAGGTTTAGCCTGGTCCACCCCGTGGGAGCGCTGGCGCAACGACACTAGTCGGCTCTTTCGCTGACTGACCGCCTCGGCTGCGACCTCTTGCGCGGACAAGCCATGCCTGCGCGCGTCGATCGCGTTTGCTGCCGCGTAGCGGATCATTGCCTCGAACGGCGCTGCTGCTTCTCCCAGTGCTTCAGCGATCTCGCCTCGAATCGCCTGGTTGCGAACTGTTGCCTTGGGGTCCACCATCGTCAGAACTGCGCCCAGCAGCTCAACGCTGGCACCGCGCTGGACGGCGTCGGCGTAGCGCGAACCCATCATGTCCATGCCGTCTAGCGAAGCTTCATCGCTATTGGTAGGCACAATCAGCCACCGGGCAACATTGAGATAGGCGTCCAAGAGACGCGTATCACCAGGACCGGAATCGATCAACACCAGGTCATACCCACGAGCAACACACAAACGACCAAGCGCGGCGCGCAGATTTGCTTCCAGATTCACCTCAGCACCAACACTGGTAGCGGCGCCCAACGCGCCTTGCAACTCCGGTCCCCCACTGACGACGTCCACACCCTTGACGGTCTGCGTCTCAAGATCCACGCCGTACTGCATAGCCATCGCCAAACTGCGGCCACGATCGGTATCCAGACCAAAATCAATCTTGCTGACATTCGCCTGAGGGTCACCATCAACCACGAGCACCTTGTACTCAGCCGTCGTCAAGACCGCGGCAATTGCCCGAACCAGACTGGACTTCAGAACACCCCCCTTGCGATTCGCTATCAACACCACACGCTGCAGCGACTCAGTCCACTCATCCATGCCTAGATTCATATCAGCCATCCTCACGATCCCCAGCTGCGACACGCGCACCACCACCGTGCGTTGAACCATACGTACCATCTGCTTACTATCTGTATATACCTCCGTATTGATGTTTAGCAACCGATGAGGACGGTGGTCCATCGCCTGTTGACGCGGTGGCTAAAACATGAACTATTGCAGCTACCTAGGCGTTGACTGCATACAGATCTGGCCATAGGACTGGTAGGCGAGCCTGCAAGCCGATGAAAGCTTCATCTCGGATGCTTCCCGTTGTCGGCAACATTTCCCCATGTTCACGTCGGGTGGATGTACGTGGCGTTCCTCGGGGGACGTTGTATCGGCCTCGGTGCCGCTCCCACGCTTGGACATGTGCTTGTTGCAGTGGGGGAGCGAGGCGCGCGAACCACGCCGTCCGGTTAATCACCCGGCGGTCGAACTCGCTCGGACGTTGTGCGTCGACCCAGGAATCGTGTCTCGCTCGCTCGTCGATGCCTGCACGCTGGCGAACATCCGCCAGCCGACTCTTGAGCTCCTCCTGCAAATTCACCGGAAGCTGCGCGTATCGCGAAGCAAACTGGTCACGACGTTTCACTCGCTCGACGGGATCGAGCGAGTCCCACCACGCTTGTTGGCGCGCTTTGTTTGCCTTCAGGACGACTGCCTGCCCGGTACGCCATAAACTGCCTGTCCCTGCTCGATAGGATCGTCTTTCGGCCGTAATCAGACCAAGAGCAGCTGCATAGCTTGTCGATACCTGTTGATGGACGAACTCAGGATCGAGGGCGTCGCAAGCCTCCCATCCCCCATCTGCTCTGCACAGAGCCATTCCTACTGCCGCGAGAGCAGCAAGTCCTGATCGGGCCGTCCTCAAATGACTAACACTCGGGGTGTCGTCCTTGCTCGTGACTACTCCGGCAGAGACACAAAGCTCGGCAAGAGTTTGTGACTGCTGCTGATGGAGGAGCTGCCGCCAGAGCGCATGGCAGGAGCGAGGGAGTGCAGACCAGAGTCCTGGGGGGAGTCCGCGGGGGTGGGGGGTGTGAAGACTAGGTGGGTTGTTTTGCCGCACCCCACCCGCTCGAGGTATCTCAAACTCGAAAGAGGTGCTGTCTCGGCGAGCCGGATCCAAGGTGCTGGTGTCTAGGGCACCCAGGACTGCGTCAAGTTCTCTGAGCACACGTCGGATGCTGCTGCGGTCTTTGACACCGGTATCCAGAACCAGGTCCCTTTCCGCACACGGCACGCGCAATTGGTTGCTGCGTTCCATGCGGTCCAGTACGTGATGCCCGACAAGGAGGAAGGTCGCGCGCCGACGCTGGGGAATCGCCCATTGGTGATGTTGCAGTCGCTCACGTGCCTCTTGGACGGCGGCGATGATCGCCGGTTCGGTCCGCGGCTTAGGGCGGAACTCTTGGTCGTCGCGCACCGCGAGGTTCCAGACATACCGGACCCACCACGACTTGCCCTGGTCTTGGGCCTTGCCCATCGCGCGCTCATGGGACTGCGCAATGACGCTCCATGCAGAGTCGGCATCGTGGCCACATCGCAACAGCCAGGCTGTCGCTATGGCTTCGTAAGTTGACCGATTCTCGGTGTCGCTGCCACCGATGAGTGGGCGATCGCCGGTCTGCAGGTACGTCGCCCACGCCGAGGGCAGATTTGTGCGGCGCCGTGGGCGTGGGGCCAGCTTAGATGTGGTCGCTGGGCTGGCGGTTAATCGCGTAGCTGACGACGCTCGGTGTGCCGTAGGGAGCCTGCGAAGTGCCGCGTGCAGATCGCCTGCCGGTTTGGTGGACACCCCGGTGCGGTGCGGTGCGCTCAGGGGCCGCACTGCAACGCGCACATCGATCGCTGACGCGGACAGGTGATGCCGGCCGCGCAGTGCGGTAGCGAACTCATTGAGGTGCGCCCGGTGCTCTTGGATGGCGACGAAGACGTGGTGCCGGCCATGCGCACCGCCAGAGGGCCGAACCAGGTTCCATAGACCGTGTTCCTGACACCAGGTGGCGATGCTTTGGGCGATGTCGTGGCCGCGTTCGTCGTTGACGTCAATGTCCACGACGGCCAGGTGCTCGCGCAATCGTCCCACGATCGTGGCTATTGAGCCCTGCCCCACCAGGGCCAACCCCGCGTCCAAGGTGGGTATGACCACCCCTGGAACCCGGCGGTTGGTGGCATCGATCGCGAACCAACCAGCGTCGTCAAAAAGCGCGCTGTCCAGCGCGCCCAGAGTTAAGACACGCCGTGGACGTGCAGGGGGGGTTGCTGAAGGAACAACGGTTGCTACAGTGGGCAGCACACAGCCACCTCCTCTTCGCTGTTGAGGATTTGTAGTACGTCGGGAAAGCGCCAACAGACCCGGCTTCGATTCGACAAAAGGCCGCCGTCGCCAAACGGCGGCTTTCGTCGTTTCAGGGCACTGCCCTGATGTCTTGTTCTACGCGGAGAACTTCTCCTGCTGGTAGGTAAGGCGAGGCCGCACAAAATGGCCTTCGGCGTCCGCTAAGACCAGTGCATCGATGTAAGCAGCGATGCTGATACCCGCCTCGTCGGCCGCCGCACGTGCGGCGTCTCGAGCCTCCGGGGACACCCGTCCCTGAAGCAAAACGGTTGGGGTACCCGGCGCTACACCGCGGTTCGCGCGACCTTTGACAGCTGGCATGGCCTCTATCTTGGTAGAGAATGCATTCCCATGGGGGATTTCCGCATCGACGGCGTGTCACACACGTCCCGCTCTGAGGATCCAGGCGTATGTACCGAACGGTCACGATGCTGGCGGGGTTGGTGACGTCCCGTCGAGTGGTGTAGTTCCGGGCTTGTCCTCGATGAGGTGAGCCATCGCGGCATGGTCAGTGAGAACTGTCTAGGAAACTCACGAGAGGACACACGCACGATGGCTCTTGACCAGTCTGCCCTGCTTGATCTGTTGGCCCAACTGAAACTGACGGATGTCTCGGATCGGATCCGTTCGATCACCGAAACGCTGTACCAGGAGCTGATCGATACTGAGGCCGCGGCCGTGATCGGCGCAGGTAAGTATGAACGCACCGGTGAGCGCACCACCCAACGCAATGGCACCCGGCCTAGGACGTTGTCGACCACGGCCGGGGACCTTGAATTGCGGATCCCGAAACTGCGACGTGGGAGCTTCTTTCCCTCGCTGCTGGAACGGCGACGGCGGGTGGATCAGGCGTTGTTCGCGGTGGTGATGGAGGCCTACCTGCACGGGGTCTCGACCCGGAAAGTTGATGACCTGGTCAAAGCGCTCGGCGCCGATAGTGGGATCTCCAAGTCTGAGGTGTCACGGATTTGTGCTGATTTGGATCTGGAAGTCGGTGCGTTCACCGGCCGCGACCTGTCCGCGATGGGGTTTCCCTACGTGTTCTTGGACGCCACCTATTGCAAGGCCCGGGTTAACCACCGGGTCGTATCCCAAGCGATCGTCGTAGCGATCGGTGTCGCGGCGGACGGGCGCCGCGAAGTACTGGGGTTCGACGTCGGGGACACCGAGTCCGAGCCGTTCTGGGCCGCGTTCCTTCGGTCGCTGAAAGCCCGAGGGCTGCACGGGGCGCAGCTGGTCATCTCTGATGCTCACACCGGGTTGAAGAAGGCCATCACCACGGTCATGCAGGGATGCGCGTGGCAACGGTGTCGGGTCCATTTCATGCGCAACGTGCTCGCCGTCGTGCCCAGGAATAACCAGGACATGGTCGCCTCGATTATCCGAACGATCTTCGCTCAACCGGACGCCAAGCACGTGCTGGCCCAGTTCGAAGAAGTCACCCGGATGCTGGCCCGGTCTCACCCCCAGGTCGCCGTGATGCTCACCGACGCGAAAGACGATCTGCTCGCATTCACCGATTTCCCGATGAAACACTGGCGCCAAATCTGGTCCACCAACCCGTTGGAACGAGTCAACAAAGAGATCAAACGCCGCACCGACGTCGTCGGTGTCTTCCCCAACCCCGCCGCCCTACT
>JALYUK010000017.1 GCA_030853805.1 Actinomycetota bacterium
GCTGGGCCGACGGCGTTGCCGAGGGTGAACCCCGTCAACTCCAGGTCAAGCCCCTGGAGGTGGTGTAGCGCTGCGTGATTCCTTCTGAGGTGTCAGGCGGTGAGTGCTGGGAGGGTCTCCTTGTCGATGTTGGTGTTGTTGGTGGGTGCGGTGGCCAGGCGGCTTTTGGCGAGGATGTCGAGGCCGAGGTAGCGGCGTCCTTCGGCCCATTCGTCGGTTTGTTCGGCTAATACTGCTCCGACGAGGCGGATGATCGCGTCGCGGTTGGGGAAGATCCCGACTGAGTCGGTGCGGCGGCGGATCCCTCGGTTGAGGCGCTCGTTGGTGTTGTTGGACCAGATTTGCTGCCACAGGCCTTCGGGGAAACTGGTGAACGCGAGGATGTCTTCGCGGGCCCCGGCGAGGTGCTCGTACACCTGGGGCAGAGTGTTTTGGACGTAGTCCAAGAGTCGGTCGAATTGGGCGTGGACGGCGGGGGCGTCGGGTTGGTCGTATACCGAGTGGAGCATCGCTTTGACCGCTGGCCACATGCTTTTGGGTGTGACCGACATGAGGTTCGTGGCGTAGTGGGTGCGGCATCGTTGCCACGAAGCGCCGGGCAGATTCGCAGCGATCGCGTCTTTGAGCCCGGCGTGGGCATCAGAGGTCACCAGCCGTACTCCGCCCAGGCCACGGGCCACCAGGTCGGCGAAGAACGTGTTCCACGCTGGCCCGGTTTCGCTGGTAGCAACGCGGATGCCGAGGACTTCGCGGCGCCCGTCAGCGTTGACGCCGGATGCGACGAGCACGACGCAGTTGACGACGCGCCCGCCTTCGCGGACTTTCATCGTGAGCGCGTCAGCAGCCAGGAACGTAAACGGTCCCGCTTCACCTAGCGGGCGGTGGCGGAACTCATCAACGATCTGATCAAGATCGGTCGCCATCCGTGAGACCTGCGATTTTGACAGCGAGTTGATCCCCAACGTCTTGACGAGCTTATCCATCCGCCGGGTAGAAACACCTGCGAGGTAGCAGTCGGCTACGACCGTGATCAGCGCTGATTCGGCACGTTTACGCCGCTCCAGGAGCCACTGGGGGAAATAGGACCCGGTGCGCAGCTTGGGGACAGCCACGTCGATCGTGCCCGCCCGGGTGCCTAGTGGTCGGTGCCGGTACCCATTGCGTTGCGCTGTGCGATCCAGGCTGGGCCGGCCGTACTCAGCCCCGACAACAGCATCGGCGTCAGCGCAGAGCAACGCGTTGATCATCGTTTGCAACAGGTCACGCATCAGATCCGGGCTGGCATCAGCCAGGGCCTCGCCCAGCAGACCAGCAGGGTCGACAATATGAGGAGCGGTCATCGTGTGTCCTTCTTCGAGTCGGTTGTCAGAGATCACTCGAAGGATCACGCGGTGACCACGTCTATGTCCACCACGGTGATGAACGCGGCCAACTGCGCTACACCACTATCAGGGACTCAACTCAACTCCACCTGAGGACGTTGTCCGACGGTGGCGGACAACAACGCATCAGGCCCCATCGCCTGGCGGTCAGGTCCGGCAGGATGGTCTAGGCGAGGGCGAGCATCAGCGCTGGGCCGGATGGATCCAGACAGACCCACCGCAATGGAGCTCTTCAGTTTCCGCGTGATGCTCTGGTGCGGATCGGGTGATCACGCCGCCGTCGGAACCGTGCTGTAGAGCATGGTCCGGCATAGGAAGTTGATTTGGGACCGGATATCCACGACCACAGCGTTTGCTGTTCTTGATCGTGACGTTCGCGGCCTCGGTTTTGGCGTTGGTGACGCGGGTAAGTGAGGCGCGGCGACGCTATCGCGGCCGTCGATCACAAGGACTGACTGCCTGCGTTGTCACGAGGCAACCGAGACGCGTGGGGTGGCGACTCCCCCGCTGCTTTATCAGTGACCGCAGCTTGGAGCCGCCCCCTGATACCGCCCTGGACAAATCGGATCAGTCAGAACGAAGGGGATCAGTCAGCGACCTTGACGACGACCTTGCCAAAGTTCTTTCCGGTGAGCATGCCCTGAAACGCGTCGACGGCATTGGTCAACCCGTCGATGACATCCTCGCGGTACTTCACCTCACCGGATGCGATCCACGCGGCCATCTGCTGCTCGAATGCCTTGTAGTGCTCAGCCACGAACTCGTTCTGGATGAATCCGCGGAGCGTCAGACTCTTCTGCAGGATGGCACCCATGAGTTGGGCTGAGCGGTCCGGGCCTTCCGGCAGGCTGGTGGCGTTGTAACCAGCGACGAGCCCGCATACCGGGACCCGTGCAAAGGGATTGAGCAGGGGCAGCACCGCTGACCAGACCGCGCCACCGACGTTCTCGAAGTAAACGTCGATTCCATCGGGTACCGAAGCCTTCAGATCGGCCCGAAACGATTCCGACCGGTGGTCGACGGCGTCATCGAAACCGATCTCGCGGCAGTACTGCACCTTTCGTGCACCCCCCGCAATTGCTACCGCCCTCGCCCCGTGCAGACGCGCGATCTGACCGACTGCACTACCCACGGGTCCACTGGCAGCTGCAACCACGACGGTCTCACCAGGTTGGGGCCGGCCGATCTGCAACAGACCGGCGTAGGCCGTGAAACCAGGCATTCCCAGAACGCCCAAGGCAGCGCTGAGTGGCGCCGACCCGGTGTTCACAACACGTAGCTGCGCTGCTTTCTCCACCGAGTGACTCTGCCACCCTGCGTACCCCGAGACGATGTCCCCGGGTGCGAACTGTCCACCAGGTGAGTTCAGAACCCGCGAGACGGTGCCGCCCACCATGGTCTGCCCCAGCTGAACGGGAGCGGCGTAAGAGGGTGCGTCGCTCATTCTGCCGCGCATATAGGGATCCAGCGACAAGAACAGCGTCTCGAGTTCTACCTCGTCACTACCGGCCGCAGGAAGCTCGACACTCTCATGCAGGAAGTTCTCCTGCGCCGGTGCGCCGTGCGGGCGGGACAGCAATGCGATTCGAGATGACTGCATACAACAACCTCTGCTAGATAGCGTCTTCGCCGCGGAAATACTCCATCACGAAACCAACCGCAGACAGCGCCAACAGCGGCGTGCCCAAGATGACCATCCACCAACCGACAGCCAGGCCAAGGAAGACGATGGCGCCGGATGCGGCCAAGAACAGCGGCCACCACGAGTGCGGGCTGAAGAATCCGTAGTCACCTTCGACGTCGCTGATCAGCCCTTCCGGGTTGTCATCCGGGCGAAGATCTGTCTTGCGACCGGTCCACCACAGGAAGAACGCGATCATCAGACACAGACCGAACGACAGGCCGAAGCCGACAACCCCGACGGGCTCGCTGCCTCCGCTGAAGAAACCGTAGATGATCGCCATGATCAGGAAGAACGCGCCGAGAATGGCGAACAGTTTGTACTCAACCTTCATCGGTCACCCTTTCGTTCGCCACCGAGAGTCTGCGAGCCGCGGTCACCTGGACCGACAAGCTTGGACAGCGCATCTGGAGCAGGGGCCACCGATGTAGCTGCCACCTCGGGGTGGTGCAGGTCGAACGCGGGGCGCTCGGAACGAATCCTGGGGATGGAGTCGAAGTTGTGACGCGGCGGCGGGCACGACGTGGCCCATTCCAGCGAGGCGCCATAGCCCCACGGGTCGTCGGTCTCGACCATCGGCGCGGTGCGCCAGGTCTTGTAGACGTTGTAGAGGAACGGCAACATCGAGATGCCCAGAATGAACGAACCAACCGTAGACACGTCATTCATCCACTGGAAGCCATCTTCGGGCAGGTAGTCGGCGTACCGGCGGGGCATACCGTCGACACCCAGCCAGTGCTGGATCAGGAAGGTGGTGTGGAAGCCGACGAACAGCAGCCAGAAGTGGATCTTTCCGAGGCGCTCATCGAGCATCCGACCGGTCAGCTTGGGCCACCAGAAGTACCAGCCTGCGAACATCGCGAAGACTACGGTGCCGAACACCACGTAGTGGAAGTGCGCGACCACGAAGTAGGAGTCCGACAGGCTCAGGTCCAGCGCGGGGCTGGCCAGAATGACACCGGTCAAACCACCGAACAGGAAGGTGACCAGGAAGCCGATCGCCCAGAGCATGGGCGTCTCGAACGTGATCGAACCGCCCCACATCGTGCCGACCCAGTTGAAGAACTTCACTCCCGTGGGCACGGCGATCAGCATTGTCATGACCGCGAAGAACGGCAGCAGCACCTGGCCGGTGGCGTACATGTGGTGGGCCCACACGCTCACCGACAGAGCAGCAATGGCAATGGTCGCAAAGACCAGGGTCTTGTAACCAAACAGCGGCTTGCGGGAAAAGACCGGGAGAATCTCGGAAATGATGCCGAAGAACGGCAACGCGATGATGTAGACCTCCGGGTGCCCGAAGAACCAGAACATGTGCTCCCAGAGCATTGCACCGGCGTTCTGGGCGTCGAAGACATGCGCACCCATCACCCGGTCCGCGCCCAGGGCGAACAGCGCTGCGGCCAGGACGGGGAACACGATGATCACCAGGATGGAGGTGACCAGCACTGTCCAGACGAACATCGACATCCGGAACATGGTCATACCGGGTGCGCGCATACACACGATCGTGGTGATGAAGTTCACCGATCCGAGGATCGTGCCGAAGCCCGCCAGTGCGAGACCGAAGACCCACAGGTTCCCGCCGACACCGGGGCTGTACACCGAGTTGGACAGCGGCGCGTAGGCGAACCAGCCGAAGGAGGCGGCGCCCTGCGGGGTGAGGAATCCACCGGCCGCGATCAGTCCGCCGAACAGGTAGAGCCAGTAGGCGAACATGTTCAACCGGGGGAAGGCCACGTCCGGTGCGCCCAGCTGCAGTGGCATCAACGCGTTGGCAAAGCCCGCAAACAGCGGAGTCGCGAAGAGCAACAGCATGATCGTGCCGTGCATGGTGAAGAGCTGGTTGTACTGCTCCGGGTTGTCGACAATCTGCAAACCGGGCATCCACAGTTCAGCGCGGATGAGCAGCGCAAGAAGCCCGCCGATCAGGAACCACGCAAACGACGTGATGAAGTACAGGTTGCCGATGATCTTGTGATCGGTCGTGGTCATCCACTTGACGGCTGTACGCCCGGGGTGGCGCACGATCGTGCGCGATTCGCGGTAATCGCCGATGCCCTCGGTCGTGCGCGCTGCAATGCTCGCCATTACTTTGTCCCTACTTTGACGACGTCCGAAGATTTAAGCCCCGGTGGCAGGTACTGCTGCTGACCGTTGATGAGACCGGAGCGGTTGAGCGCATTGGACAGGAAACCCGTCTGCCCACTGGCACGCAGACGTTGCATCTGCTTGGCGTAGTCCGCCGCGTTGACGACCTTGACGTTGAACAACATCTGTGAGTGATAAGCACCACACAACTCCGCGCACTTGCCGCGGTAAGTGCCTATCTGGGTGGGCGTCACGTCGAACTTGTTGACCTTGCCCGGAATCATGTCCATCTTCTGCAGGAATGCGATAACCCAGAAGTCGTGGATGACGTCGCGGGAGGTCAGGATGAATTCGGTGCGCTTGTTGACCGGCAGGTAGAGGGTGGGGATGGTCTTCTCCGCACCCGCCTTCCCGTTGAGAAGTGCCTGTTGCCCGGAGGAGTACACCTTGTCGTTCACGTAGTTGAAGTCCCATGACCACTGCTTACCGACGACGTTCACGATGTTGTCGGGGGTGCCCGAGGTGTCCAGCATCTTGTTTTCCAGCACCACCGTCTTTCCGAAGAGGACGGCCACCATCAGGACCGGTACGACGGTGTAGAGGATCTCGATAGGCACGTTGTACGCCAGCTGCGGCGGCAGTCCCGTATCGGTCTTCTTACGTCGGTAGCGAACCATGCAGTAGATGATCAGACCCCACACCAGGACACCCACTCCGAGCGCCCACAGCCAGGACGCCACCCAGAAGCTGGTGATGTCCGGGGTGACCTTCGTAATGCCTTCTGGCAGGAACCCCCGGTGCACCTTTGCGCTGCAGCCCGAAAGAGCTATCGCAGTAGCGATTACACCGGCTGTCATGCCTACCCGACGAAGCCGGGGGCGGGTGCTCCTGGCAGACCGGCGCGACACGTCGTCAGGGTGATTTTCACAGGATACGGACACGTCGAAACCTTATCTCAGTCCGAACCGTTGAGGCAGACCGGGCCCGCATGCCCGGTGGCATTTGGAACCTCGCCGAAGCCCTCGAGCGGTTCGGCATGGAGCGCGGCGTGCAGGAGGTCCAGATAGCGTGCCCGCGGCACCTCGACGACGCCGAGCGTGGCCAGGTGGGGGGTGCACCACTGGACATCGAAGACGCCGGCGCCGCTGCCGGTCAGGACCCGGTCAGCCGCCGCCCACACCGCTACCTTTCCTGCATCGGTGACCAGGTGGAACATTGATTCGCCGGCGAAGAAGCCGCCGATGGACACCCCATACAGGCCCCCGGCGAGACGCCCGTCATGGTCCCAAACCTCGACCGAATGCGCCCAACCGAGCTCGTGCAGCCGTTGGTAGGCAGCCACCATCGGACGGGTGATCCACCGGCCGGGGCGGCTCGGATCTGCGCAGGCGCGCACGACGGCGGCAAAATCGCGGTCGACGCTGGTCGTGAATGCCCGTCGGGATCGTCGCAGAGATCGCGAGACGTGCAGATTGCCGGGCAACAGCACCCCACGGGTCGCTGGTGACCACCACCCCATCGGCTTACGCCCGCCCCGCCCGGTGCCCATCGGGAAGAGTCCTCGGCGGTACGCCGCAAGCAGTGTGCCCGGCGCCAGGTCGGCGCCGACCGCGACGAGATCAGCCGGCGACGTCTCGTCATACGCCATCGACCATGCGGACGGTTCAGGTTCAACGGGTCTGGCTGGCATGGCGGGCATGGCGGCGATCGCCCTCAGGGGCGCTGAATGCGTAGTTTCGACTCCACGGCGGCTGCTGCCGTCTCTCCGTAGGCAGCAGACATCCGGGCCATGAAATGCGCTTTCCCGAGGACGTACTCCTGAGTGCCGACCGTCTCAACGACATAGGTAGCCAGCGTCGAACCAAGTTGGGCACACGTGACCAGGTCCAGGTTCCACGAGAGCCCGCAGAGGAATCCGGCTCGGAAGGCATCGCCGACACCGGTCGGGTCGGCGCTGTGGACAGCACCGGCGATGGGCACCTCGATGGGCGGATGTCCCTTACGTAGCAACGACGCGCCGTCTCGACCCTTGGTGATGACCCGCACCCCCACGTGGTCCAGGATCTGCGCTCCGCTCCAACCGGTCTTCTGCTCGGTGAGGTGGGCTTCGTACTCGTTGGTCATCAGGTACGCCGCGCCGACGATGAGCTCTTTGATGAACGGACCGTCGGCAAAGGCCAACTGCTGCGATGGGTCGGCAACGAAGGGAATGTTGCGCGATCGACAATCGTCGGAGTGGCGCCGCATCCCTTCCGGATCGTTGGCGCCGATCAGGACGAGGTCCAGACCACCACAGCGGGCGGACACCGGGCCGAGTTCGATCTCGCGTGCCTCGCCCATCGCGCCGGCATAGAAGGTTGCAATCTGCGCATGATCGTCGTCGGTGGTGCACACGAACCTCGCGGTGTGCTTGGTCTCGGACGTCCACACCGATTCGCAATCGACACCGTGCCGCTCCAGCCACGACCGGTAAGAGGCGAAATCCTCACCGACTGCGCCGACAAGCACCGGGCGCTCCCCCAGCGCCGCCATCCCGAACGAAATATTTGCCGCTACGCCCCCCCGGCGAATCTGCAGCTCCTCGGCCAGGAACGACAACGAGATCTTGCTGAGTTGGTCCGGAACGAGCGAATCCGCGAAGCGACCTCGAAAGGTCATCAGGTGGTCAGTGGCGATGGAACCGGTAACGGCGATCTTCATGCCGCGAACCTATCCGGCGGCGGACCCGCATCCGAATCCGCTCGTCGCGGCTCGTGGGAGGTCATGGCGCGAAAAAGGCGGCCGGGGCCGGCATTGCCGGCTCCGACCGCCGAAATCGCGGGACTGTAGTTCTCAGATCAGCTGAAGCTGTCGCCGCACGCGCAGGAGCTTCCCGCATTCGGGTTGTCGATCGTGAAGCCCTGCTTCTCGATCGTGTCGGCGAAGTCGATACTGGCCCCTTCCAGGTACGGGGCGCTCATCCTGTCTACGACTACTTCGACGCCGTCGAAGTCGCGGACCAGGTCACCGTCGAGCGAGCGCTCGTCGAAGTAGAGCTGGTAGATGAGTCCGGAACAACCGCCGGGCTGAACTCCCACCCGCAGACGCAGGTCGTCGCGGCCTTCCTGTTGCAGGAGGCTCTTGACCTTGCCCGCCGCCACGTCGCTGAGCTCGATGCCGTGCGTGGTGACCACGTCGGCGGTCGGAGTCGAAAGGTTGGTGCTGCTGTCCACGCTCATGGATCCTCCACTGAACTTGCTGGGTGACCGTGTCCGTATCGCCACGATCGAGGTTCACCGAAGACAACTACGGCTGCCTGCGGGTTGTTCCCGTCCCGCCGGGTTGCCGCCCCGTCTGGATGGGTGTGTCCACTGACCAGGGTACGGCGTCCGCTCCTTCTCCTCCAGCGCATGCGCCACCGGGCCGGTCCCCCGGTGCTCGGTGAGGGGCATGCACCCCGGCCTGGACCCGCGGTCAGGATGGAGTCCAGGTCCTCGCCACCCGGGTCGCCAACATGGCCAGGTCGCGGGATCTCTGCCAGCCGTCCACCGGCTCCGATGCTGCGCCGGTGGACACATTCGAAGCCATCCGCCCGGCTGGGACCACCGAGTACACCCCGCTCACCCCCAGCGCAGCGGACTCCCTTCGCCCGATGTGCGCTTCGTACGACAACACCACCACCGGCTTTCCGCTACGCGCAGCGCGCGCGCCGACCTCGGAAATCACGGTGTCCTGCAACGATTTCCAGTCGAAGACGTCAGCGCCCATCACCACCAGCTCGCTCTGCGCGATCGCGTGGTCGACGTCGGCGAGTTCGCAGAACAGCTGCGGACCCGGCCGTAGCTGCGCGCCCAGGACCGCAAGCGCGTACCCGACACCGCCCCCCGCACCTGCGCCGGATTCCCGATCCAACCGACGTTCCTTACCTGTCAGAAGGTCGCGATGCGATGGCAGGACGCGACGCAGATGGTCGACGTACTGACCGAGCCGGTTCTCGAACGCCTGCGATTGTGCGCCGTCGAGGCCGAGGCTTTCCCGGGCGTAGGAGGCCGCACCGTGAAAACCCAACAACGGCAGTGATTCTGCAGTTGCCGCGATGATCTGACGGCCGAGCCACTGCTGCCGCACATCGGCAACCCATCCCAGGTCGCTCTCGCTCGGGTCGTCGGCCCGGCCGGCGAGGGCCTGCAGCATTCCCAGGCCACCGTCCAGACAGGTCAGGTCGCCGACTCCCACGATCAGGGTGCCCACCTCCGGCCGTGCGACGGTCCATTGCATGAGCAGACCGAGTGGATGGGAGGACCTGCCGGAAGTGACCTGTGCCGCCTCCAGAATCGCGGTGCCGTCGGGCAGCAGCACGACGGTCGCGAGGACCTCGGCCAATGCAACTGGTTCTGTGCGGGCACCCGCCAGCCGGGCAGCCGCAGCGCAGAACCCTCTGCCCCCGCGGGACAGGCCCAGAGCACGAACTTGCAGAGCCGTCGAGCTACCGCTCTCATTCGCGAGCCAGCCGAGTCGGATGCCCTCGGCGACCTCATCAGGGTTGGCCGAGTCGACAGCGTCGCAGACCACGAGTACAGACACCTGCACAGTCTCCCCCGTCGCTCGCCCGGGCCGG
>JALYUK010000046.1 GCA_030853805.1 Actinomycetota bacterium
GTCAAGAACACCACCGGTGTCGACCTGGCCAAGGACAAGATCGCCATGCAGCGACTGCGCGATGGTGCGGAGCAGGCCAAGAAGGAACTGTCCTCCTCGACCAGCAGCAACGTCTCCCTGCAGTACCTGAGCATGGGCGAGAACGGTCCGATCCACCTGGATGAGACCATCACCCGCGCGCAGTTCGAGCAGATGACCAAGGATCTGCTCGAGCGCACCAAGACGCCGTTCAACAACGTCATCAAGGACGCCGGGGTCAAGATCGCCGAGATCGACCACGTGGTCCTCGTCGGTGGTTCGACCCGTATGCCGTCCGTCGCCGCCGTCGTGAAGGAACTGACCGGCGGCAAGGAGCCGAACAAGACCGTGAACCCCGACGAGGTCGTCGCGGTCGGTGCGGCCCTGCAGGCCGGTGTGCTGAAGGGCGACCGCAAGGACGTCTTGCTGATCGACGTCACTCCGCTGAGCCTCGGTATCGAGACCAAGGGTGGGCTGTTCACCAAGCTCATCGAGCGCAACACCGCGATCCCGACCAAGCGTTCGGAGGTCTTCAGCACCGCTGAGGACAACCAGCCTTCGGTGGAGATCCAGGTCTACCAGGGTGAGCGCGAGATCGCGAAGGCCAACAAGCCGCTCGGCAACTTCGAACTCTCCGGTCTGGCTCCCGCCCCGCGCGGCGTGCCGCAGATCGAGGTCACCTTCGACATCGACGCCAACGGCATCGTGCACGTGTCGGCCAAGGACCGGGGTACCAACAAGGAGCAGTCGATGACGATCTCCGGTGGCTCCGCGCTGCCGAAGGAAGACATCGAGCGGATGGTCAAGGAGGCCGAGGAGCACGCAGCCGAGGACGCCAAGCGCCGCGAGGAGACCGAAGCCCGCAACACGGCTGAGGGGCTCGTCTACTCCACCGAGAAGTTCCTTGCCGACAACGACGACAAGATCCCGGCGGACACCAAGACCGAGGTCACTGAGGCCAACAACGACCTCAAGTCTGCGCTCAAGGACGAGTACGCGACCGCAGACGACATCACGGCCAAGACTGCCAAGGTGTCGGAGGTGTCCCAGAAGATGGGGGCCGCGATGTACGCCGCAAGCCAGGAGAACCCGGCCGAGGCAGATGCCACGGGTGGCGCCACCCCCACCGGGGACGCGAAGTCCGCCGACGACGATGTCGTTGACGCCGAAGTCGTCGATGATGAAGAGGCAGACGCCAAGGACACCAAGTGACCGACGCCCGTTCCGGAGCGTCTTCCGATCAGGAAGGCGCTCCGGCGGAGCCGGTAGTCATACGTGACAAGCGCCGCTTCGACCCGGTGACCGGGGAGGTGCGCAACAAGCGAGGAGCTCCAGTGAACGCTGAAAACAATCCCGAGAAGCCCGCCACGAACGACTCGCAGGAGTCTGCCGGGAGCGACAGCGCCTTCGGCGGCGCCGTAGGCGATGACCTGCCCGGTGGCGAGCAGCCCTCGTCGTCGACCCACGCCGACGTACCGCCGGACGGTTTCGATGCCGAACGGTTCGAAGCGCAGTTCGACACAGCCGCTCAGGCTGGCAACGAGCACCCCGACACGGTCCTTGCTCGCGAGCGCCTGGAAGACGTTCGTCGCGTACAGGCGGAATACGTCAACTACAAGCGTCGTGTCGACCGCGACCGAGAGGTGCAGCGCGATCTGACCACCAGTTCGATGGTCGAGTCGCTCCTACCGGTGTTGGACGATTTCCACCTCACCCGGGAGCACGGAGATCTCGAAGGCACCCCGTTCGAGAAGATCGCCGACAAGTTGGAGTCGACACTCGGCAAATACGGTGTCGAGCGCTTCGGCGCGGTAGGCGACGCGTTCGATCCCGCTCAGCACGAAGCATTGATGAACGTGGAGGCGGAACTGCCATCGGGCACTACTGTCACGACGGTCGTCCAGGTGATGCAGCCCGGCTACCGAATCGGCGAGCGCATCGTCCGGCCGGCCAGGGTCGCAGTTGCCGACCCCACGTAACAAGCCACACCCCCCTCGTCGAGCGGCGGGGTCCACCGTCGGGTGGCGTGCATATAACGCCGCCACCGGATGCGGGACTCCGCCGCTCGGTGGAGTCACTACGAAAGGAGCGCGCTGAGGATGGCAAGTCAGGACTGGCTGGACAAGGATTTCTACGCGATTCTCGGCGTCTCCAAAGACGCATCGAACGCGGAGATCAAGAAGGCATACCGCAAGCTCGCTCGCAAGTGGCACCCGGATCAGAACTCCGGGGATGTCGCAGCCGAGCAGAAGTTCAAGGACATCGGCGAGGCGAACTCGGTCCTGTCCGACACCGAACGCCGCAAAGAGTACGACCAGCTGCGTCAGATGGTCGGCGGCGGCGCACGTTTCCAGGCCGGTGGCCCGGGCGGTATGCCCGGAAGTGGAGCGGGCGGCGGCGCGGGCGGTTTCGAAGATCTCTTCTCCCAGTTCGGGGGTGCGCGAACCGCGTCCGGCGGCGGCGGTGGGCAGCAGTTCAACCTCGATGACATCCTGGGCCGGTTCGGCGGCGGCGGCGGTTCCCCGTTCGGCGGTGCGGGCGGGGCCGGCGGCTACTCAGGTGGCGGTTTCGGCGCACCCAGCAAGGGCGCCGACCTGGAAGCTCGCACGACCCTGGCCTTTCGTGCCGCGTTCGAGGGTCAGACGATGACGTTACGGGCCGCCGACGGCGCCAGCGTCAAGGTCAAGATCCCGGCAGGCGTCAAAGACGGACAGACGATCCGGGTAAGGGGCAAAGGCCAGCGTGGCGAGGCCGGACCCGGCGATCTGCTCCTGCGTGTCACCGTCCAACCGCACGAGGTCTTCGGCAGGGACGCCAACAACCTCACGGTCGACCTGCCCGTCACTTTCGCCGAAGCGGCACTCGGTGCGACGGTTTCGGTGCCCACCATGGACGGTTCGCAGGTCAAGGTGAAGGTCGCACCCGGCACGCCGTCGGGTCGCAAACTGCGCCTGAAAGGACGCGGGGTGAAGACGTCCTCGAGCACCGGCGATCTGATCGCGACGATCGAGGTCATCGTGCCGACCGAGCTCACCGATGAGATTCGCGCTGCTGTCGAGACACTCGCTCAGCACACCGAGGCCGACCCCCGCGCGGAGTTGTTCGCGAAAGCCCGCGGGTAGTAGCCGTGGCATCCATCCGTCCGGGTGACGACGACCCGGTCTACGTCATCTCGGTCGCGGCCGAGCTGGCCGGGATGCACGCGCAGACGCTGCGCCAGTACGACCGGCTCGGGCTCGTCACCCCATCCCGCACCGGAGGTGGTGGCCGGCGCTATTCCGGGCGTGACGTGCAGTTGCTGCGGGAGGTGCAGCGGCTGTCCCAGGAAGAGGGCGTCAGCCTCGCGGGTATCGCTCGCATCCTGTCGTTGCAGGACGAGGTGGAGACGCTGCAGTCGCAGGTGCGGCAGTTGCAACAGGGGCTCGAACAGGCCCGCCTCGTGGCACAGGCGCGGGTGTTCGCGGCCGGTTCGGACGGTCAGATCGTCGCGCTGCGCCCCGGGCAACGCGCTGATCGACCTCGGTCAGGCACCTCACTGGTGCTCTGGGGTCAACGCATCTAGATTTGCCGGCGGTCATCGCCTGCGTACCGGTCTCAAGATTCTGTGATGGGATCCAACGGTGGCAGATGTGATTGTGCTCGGTTCGCTGAACATTGATCTCGTGGCTCGGGTCGGCCATTTGCCGAGCCCCGGCGAGTCGGTGACAGCGGTTGATTTCCTGCAACGTCCCGGCGGCAAGGGCGCCAACCAGGCCGCTGCGGCAGCACGCGCCGGCGCGAGCACCCGGCTGATCGGGTGTGTGGGCGCCGACGACGAGGGCACCATGTACCGGAACGCGTTGAAAACACACTCCGTCGACGTCTGCGGTGTGCGGGCGGTGTCTGGCGAGGTCACCGGACGTGCGTTGATCGTCGTTGACTGCGCCGGGGAGAACCACATCGTCGTGGTCCCCGGCGCGAATGGTTTCACAAGTGAGCCGGAGGTCAGAGCACTCCACCTCAGGCCCGACGACGTGCTGTTGCTGCAACACGAGGTGCCTGCGCCGACCGTACGGGCGGCCGCGCGGGCTGCTCGCGAAGCCGGCTGCACGGTGCTTCTGAATCCTTCCCCCTGGCGAGGCCTGGATCGCGTCCTGTTCGATGACTGCGATGCGTTGATCGTCAATGTCGGCGAGGCCGAGAAATTGCGCGACGAGGGATACGACACGTCGCGCGCCATCATCACCGCGGGGGGCGAGGGGGCCAGCTGGGGCGACCTGCACGTCGACGCGGCACATGTTGCGGTTCTCGACACCACCGGTGCCGGCGATGCCTTCGCGGGCACGCTGGCCGCAGCGCTGGCCCAGGGTAGGGACCGGGACGCGGCGCTGCATGCTGGCGTCGCAGCAGGCGGGAGGGCGGTCACGCACGAAGGTGCGCAGCCGTGGTCTTTCTGATCTCCTGGCTGGCCGCTCGGCGCAAGGTCGTTATCGTGGTGGTGCTGACCGGGTTGTCCGCCGGTCTCGGCGGTATTGCACTGACCTGGGTCCTGCACCTGACTCAGCACCTGGCCTTCGGGTATGTCGAGGAAAGCTTCCTGCCCGGGGTGGAGCAGGCGTCCCCGGCGCATCGGATCGCCGCGTTGGTGGTCGGTGGGCTCCTGGTCGGCCTCGGCTGGTGGGCACTGGAGCGGTGGGCCCGTAGTGAGGACGTGTCGGTCAAGGCCGCACTCGCGGGCGATACGCCGAGGCTCCGCGTGCGGGCATCGGTGTTCGACGCCGTCCTGCAGGTGGTGGGAGTCGGCGCGGGAGCATCGCTGGGCCGCGAAGGTGCCCCCCGGCAGGTAGGCGCGGCGCTGGCCGGCTGGCTCGGTGAGCGCCTGGATATGGATGAGGGAACCCGTCGTACGTTGATGGCTGCGGGCGCGGGGGCAGGCCTGGCAGCGGTCTACAACGTGCCCATCAGCGGGGTGATCTTCACTCTGGAGGTGCTCCTCGCATCGTGGGCCTGGCGAAACGTCCTGCTGGCCGCTGCCACGTCGCTGATCGCCACAGTCATCACGTGGCCGATTCTGGGCACTCATTCGGCGTACGACGTGCAGGGCCTTCACCTGGATCTCTCGGTGCTCGTCTGGGTGCTGCTCGCCGGGCCGGTGCTGGGTGCTGGTGGAGTCGTCTTCACCGCATTGATGCGAGTTGCCCGCGGCCGGATTCCAAGTGGCCGCACCAGGGTGGTGACCACGGTGGGCGCGTTCCTTCTGCTGGGTGGGCTCGCTGCGTTCTATCCGCAGGTTCTGGGCAATGGCAAGGGCCCCACCCAGGTCGCCTTCACCGGCAGCATTTCGTTGATGCTCGCCACTGTCCTGGTCGTGCTCAAACCCGTCGCGACCGCGCTCTGCCTGGCGGGGGGAGCGCGCGGTGGATTGCTGACTCCCTCGCTGTCCACCGGTGCGCTGCTCGGGGTGGCGACCGGGGTGATCTGGCAGCACCTCTGGCCGGGTGCTCCAGTAGTGGATTTCGCGGTCATCGGCGCTGCGTCCATGCTCGCTGTCACCCAGCGAGCGCCGGTACTCGGCACCGTACTGACCCTGGAATTCATCGGCGGGGGCCTCACTTTGCTGCCCGCCCTGCTCATCTGCGTGATGTTGGCGACCCTCACCGCCCGAGCCCTGGATGGGCGCTCACCGCGTGTTGCCGGAATCAGTGGACTACGCGTTTGACAGGATGTCACCGTGCTGGAATACCTGCTGATCTTTCCCGAGCGTGAGGACGCGGAGGACGTCGCCGAGGAGTTACGGGAGGAAGAGACCTTCACCTCGGTGCGGGTTGTCCAGGAGGCGCTCGCCGGAGAAGACGATGCGGAATCGCACGAGTGGGCGGTGTACGTCAGCCTGGACACCATCGATGACATCACGAGCGCCCCCGCGCAGGCATTGCTGGAGCGCTTCACCGGGCTGGCGCAGGACCACGAAGGGTGGCTCGACGAGCGCGTCTGAAGCTTGCTGCTCTAACTGCTGGTCGACGGTGACGGGGGGGTCACCTGAGGGCAGGCGGGCGATGGCGGTGTGGCCGGCGCGACATCCCCGTCCAACCCTGCACCTTCGGCGCGCGTCAGCAAGTTCATGACGCCTTCTCCGAACGGCGAACTGAACGATCGTTGTGCCTTGCAGCCACCTTGATCGCGGCCCCCGATGACACCGATGACCCGTTCCACGTCATTGGTGCCGTACACCGTCCAAGGGCTGCCACTGGACCCGTCGACATACCCGTCGCATCGGAACGTGGGGTTGCCTCGATTGTTGGTGGTGATGAGCGTCGTGCAGGCCAGCGATCGGTCATTGTGGCCGCTGTTGAAGCCTTGGACAGTCATCGCCGTGGGTTGAGTGGGGGTTGTTCCGAGAGAAACGGCGCCTGTCACGTTCTGCAACTTCTGCATCTGCCCGCCCACGATCTGCGGAGCGACCCGCATGATCGCGAAGTCGTCAGCTTCGGACTGGGTCGAGGACCACGCCCGGTCCACGAACACCGCGACCACAGACCAGGTGCCGTAAGGCCTTTTCCCCGAGTCGTATCCGGGAACGACGGTCATACCCGTTCCATCGCCGTTGAGGCAGTGCGCCGCCGTGATGAGCAGATCGCGGGTAGAACTGGCGATCACGCCTGCGCTGCACGAGTGGTCTGTCGCGTTGGGGTAGAAGACTGCGGCGACGGTCGATGGTGCGGTGGCAGGGTGAGCCTCGGCCGGCGGACCTGACGCGCTCGCCCTATGCGCGTTCGCTACCGATCCCGTGGCGGAGACCGAAGCCTTGGAGTTGGCTGCTGTGGCGGACGGCGCGCCGGTGGAGGCCTCCCAGACACCAGCGCCTGTCAGCACCGACACGACTGTGACGGCAGCTGCTATGACGGCTGGTCTCTTTGGCACCACACTGCCAAACTACCGCCTGACCCTGGGAGAGCGCAGGCGGTAGTTGATGATTCAGCTGCTCAGCCGAATCAGTTTCGAATATCAGTGGTGCTTGACGTCCGACACCGCTGAGGCGAGGTTCGCGAGCGAATTCTCCAGGTCCTTCTGCGGGATCAGCGGGAAGGTGATCTTGGAAAGCAGATCCTTGTCAGTCACCTTGCTCCAGTCGTAGGTCAGGGTCACCTCGGTCGAGTCCGGGCCCTGCTGCTGCAGGTCATAGACCCACTCCCATCCGGGAGGCTCGGTGCCGGCGGGTGCGGTCTTCCAGGCGATCAGCTTGTCATCGGCGAAACCGGTGACGTGGTTGTCGACCTGGTACTCACCACCCATGTGGTCACCCTCCATGTCCATGGTGAACACGTCGCCGACCTTGGTGATGCGCTGCGGATTGTCTGCCCCGCGCACGAAGCCGGAACCATCCAGTTCCTTGTGTCGGCTCGGGTCGGTCAGCACGTTGAAGATGACCTGGGCAGGCTCATCAATCTGTCGTTGGACCACGATCTTCTTGTCATCAGTCATACCTCCACCATGAACTGCCGGGGGTGGTCGGCGCAACGTGGGGTCCGCCAGCAACCCGGCACTCGACGGGCGAGTCGTCATCAGAAGCCCCCATTTCGCCCGGGAACCCGACTCTGGACCGGCATGTCGACATAAGACGCGTGCGTCCGGACGTTCGACAGTCGTCAGTGGGATCTCTCGGCCTCGGCAATTGCCTTGATGGCTGCCAACGTCACCGGTATACCCGCCACGGCCCACTGTCGTCGTACTTCGATCTGGTGGTCGGCATCGGAGCCGCGGGTCTCTGCAAACATCTCCAGACCGGCCGGCAGGAATTCCCAGCTCTCGGTGAGTTTCGTGCTGGCGCTGTCCACCGGTTGCAACAGATAGCCCCACCGAACGGCGCTGTCGCCGACTAGCCAGGCGAACTCCCGGTTGGGGTCGGCCACGGCAACGCGGGAGGTGGTCTCCCAGACGCGCCCGTCTGCTTCGTTGCGTCCGGCGAACGACCCGCCGACTCGCAGTGCGTGGCCATCCTGCCACCAGCACTCCTGGCAGATCGGGCTCCATTCACCGGTACGGCCGATATCGGTGATCAGTTCGTAGACCGCCTCGGGGGGTGCGTCGACGACGATTGACTCAGAATGCTGGAAAGGATTCATCCTTCCACGCTAACCAACGCCGCTGCTGGCACTGCCTGAAGGAGCGAGCATTGCGCAGGCCGCGTATCGGTTCCTTTCCGACGTCCGATCCTTGCGCCAGAGTCACTGTTGGCTCAGCGGATGCGTGCAGCGGCCGCTCGGTCCAACGCGCGTAGACCGGCCAGGCCGGCGGCCTGCTGCGCGGTGTCCTGAGAGCGAAGTTGTTGCAGATATTTCTTCAGTTCGGCGGTCGGCACGCCCGCCTGCTGCGCTGCTTTGAGTTGGGCGGGTTGGTCCAGCTTCATCGACAGAACAGCGCCGGCAACTGCCTGTACCGAGGGCTGAGTGGCGGTTGCGGTCACCTGCGGTGCGCGGGCGCTCGAGGTGGCGTTGAGCGCGGGGCCGACCAGGCTGGCGTACGCCTGCTGGCCGGGGAAGTTCGGGTGGTAGGAGTCGCCGACGGGGAAGCTGAGGCCATTGATCCAGGGAGCCGCAGCGCACGGTGTATGCCCGGTGAACTGCGACCGTGGGTCCACGAAGTCGAAACCGTACGACGTGGCCGTGGTCGTCAGGAGCGCGTCGAGCTGGTCGACGGCCTTGTTCAGGTCGGTGCGGTCCGGGCCGCTGAAGAAGGTGAGCGCGTCACAGTCGCGGGTGCCGAAAAGATGCGGATAGCCCACGATCGTCACTTTTGCTCGTGGTGCCCGACCCCGGATCTGGGCGAAGAGTGATTTCAGACGGCCCGGAAGCTTGGTTTGCAAGGTAGTGCGGCCGCGCGCGATGGCACCGGTGCAGTCACTCAGCCAGGACGGTGCTCCGCAGGTGAAGAGCACGAAGGCGAAGCCGACATCGTTGCCGCCGATGGTCATCGAGACCCGCGAGGTGCCCGCGCCGAGAGTTCCCAGCTGCTTGGTCAGCACGTCCTGGGTCGTGGCGCCGCTACACGCTTGGTAGCTCAGTTGCAGGCCGTAGTGTGCTGCGACGAGCGGTGCGTAGCCGCGCTGGGACCGGTAGCAGGAGTCGGTGGAACCGCCCGCCCCGACCCCCGCGGAGTAGGAGTCGCCCAGCACGACGTACGACGATGTGCCGGTGGCTGTTCCCGTCCCGGGAGGTATCACCGTGGCGCTGACCGATGATGGCGCGCTGGTCGTACCCGTCGAAGAGCTCGACGAGGGCGTGGGCGAACCGCCCGAGCACCCGGCTACGACGACAGAGGCGCCAAGCACGACGACGGCGCCGAAGCGCAACCGGTGGGGGTTTCGCTTCGGCGCCGTGATCACTGCGTCATCGTGCCTCAGGCAGCTGGCCGATCCGTCAGTGGCATCCGCCCGGCGCCGGCGCGACGTCGATACCGGGGTTCTGGTTGAAGAAGCCACTCGGCTTCAACCAGAAGGACACGATGTCGGAGGCCATGACCGGCCACTCCTCCGGGCGCGGCACGTGGTGGATGCCGAAGGTGTACCAGAGCACCACGTCGGTGTCGGCTATGTTGCGGTCCGCCTTGGTCCACATCGGCAGGCCTTCATCAATTTTGCTCTGGTTGACGAATTCGCCGCAGGGCCAACGTTGTTCGGAGTCGTACGGCGTCACCCACAGGGAGTGTTCGATGACCCCGGCGCGCGCGATGACCGGTGAGCTGGAATCCATCATGGCCGGAACGGTCGCCCCGGGCGCGAGCTTGTACGCCACCGGGGTGCCCATCTTGTTGAACCGGTTGGGGTTGGTGACCTTCCAGGCGCGTTGCGTGGACCACTCGTAGTCCTGGATGCCTTCGGACTCGGTCTTCAGCGGCACATTGCGCTGGGTGAGCGCGAGGCCATGCGGGTTGTCCGGGCCGATCGGCACCTGGTATGTCTCCGACATCACGACAGTGTTTCCGGCGGTTGCGCGGTCACCATCGGCGTCCACCGACATATCCAGCCGCGCAGTGATGAAGTGCTGGTGGATCGGCGCATAGGTCTGGTGATCCACGACCGTGCCGTACGGCGGGGGAGTGTCGCCGGCGAAGGGCGTGGTGACCATGATGCCGGTGGCGCGCACCTCGCACTCGATGTTGCCGTCCTCGTAGAAACGCCAGTAGGTGAGGTACTCGTAGTTGGCTACGGTGAAATGGCAGGACACAACCATTCGGCGCATTCGGCGTACTTCGGCGCCGGCGCGTTCGTCGACGTGCTTCCAGAGCACAGCCGCATCTTCTTCGTGCAGGCAGATCGCCTTGGGGATGTCGTAGGGCTCGCCCGCCGTGTCGTGCAGCGTCGCGTCCAGGTAGACGATTTCGCCGAGGCAGTCGCACCCCAGCTGCAGGGACTGCGTCATGAAGCCGATGCCCCACTCGCCGATGTCGTATGCCGTGCGCCGGGCGTGATCAGGCGTGGGATCCCGGTAGGGCACCACCATCTCGGCGAACGACATCCGGTCGGCAATCGAGCGGACGCGGGTCTCGCCGTTCTCGTCCACCCCGTCCTCGTAACCCACGCGGTGGATGACCGGACCCTCGCGGTAGTTGAAGCCGAGCCGCATCCGCCAACGCTGCCAGCGCAGTTCGTTACCGATCAACTCGAAACTGACACCCTCGGGTTGGGTGATCTCCAGCGGCTTGCGATCGGTGCGGACCTGGTAGCCCTCGATGTGCTCTGGGACGTATTCACCGTCCACCGGGGCGAAGCCACCCGGCAGGTCCGGCGCGCCGTGGTCCTCGATCTCCAGCAGCTCCATCGAGTTCATGTCGACGATGAACTTCAGGCCGCTGACCATGTTGGCGTACGGGTTGGACGTCTCTGCCTTGCGGACCCACACGTCGCACCAGCCCAGGCGTCTGCCGCGGTACTTGTCCGGGATCAGGAAATCGCCGTAGGTCCAGAGGTCCATCAGGACCAGCGACAGGTCGTGCAGGCCGCGACCCGCCAGAGCAGCTATCACGTCGGGGTTCTCCCGCAGTGCGGCGTCGCAGTCGTGGAACTCGTCGTTGGTCGCGTTGGGCTGGTGGCCCGGAATCGCGTCCCAGGAGCTCACAGCGTCATCGGTGATCGACACGATCCCCTGATAGGCGATGTTGTCCTCGCGGTTCCACACGACAACGCGTGCGTCGCGCGCGATGGCGTCGCCGGGGGTGAAGTCACGGACGAGCGCTTTGTCGGGCTCACGCAGTTCGATTGAGGCGACACGCCAACCCGGCCCGACGCTCTTGTCTCGCCGCAGGATCGCGGTCACCGCACGGAATTCGTCGCTCGAGAGCGAATCCAGCGGGTGGTCGGTGGGCAGGTTGGTGTCGGTCACGGGGACTCCTTGTAACGCCAATGAGTGTGCTGCATCACAGCATGACACTGCTGCGATTATTTCGAAAGGAAAGTACCAAGTTGGCTTGAGGAGGCCGCAAGGAGGTGCCGATGAGTGATCCAGCGCTGGTAGTACCGCGGATTTCGCAATGACGCGGTCACGTGCGGTTGGAGCCAAAACCTGAGGTATCAGCTCTAGGGATCAACGCGCGACCGGAAATATCGGTTATCAGCCGCTTGACAGCATGAGGCGATCTTTTCGTAAGCGCCTCGGCGCAATTTGTCACCTCGATGGAGGCGGCCCGTCGGCGGAAGCTTCATATAACGGCCTGCCAGGGGCGCCCGACTATTGTGGTCCCATATGAGCGAGCCAGCGGTGCGACCCCTCGATCGAGTGGCCGCTGCCGGCGTGCACCTTTACACCTCTATCGGGGTGGTGCTTGCTCTGCTCATGGTGCATCTGGCGTACGCGGGCGAGGTCAGGTGGGTGCTGTGGCTCTTCCTCGCTGCAATGGCCGTTGACGGCACAGATGGTTTCCTGGCCAGGCACTTCCGGGTCAAGGAGGTGATGCCCGGCTTTGACGGGGCACTGCTGGACAACATCGTCGACTACATCACCTACGCATTTGCTCCGATGGTGCTGCTCTGGAGCGCGGGTTACCTGCCGCATGGATGGGGCGGTGGGGCAGTGGCCTCGGTGCCGCTACTTGCGTCCTGCTATCAGTTCTGCCGCACGGATGCGAAGACCGCCGACCATCTCTTCCTCGGCTTCCCCAGCTACTGGAACATCGCCGCGTTCTATCTGATCGTGCTGGGCGCCAATGTGCTGGTGACCTCGGTCCTGCTGATCCTGCTGTCGGTCATGGTCTTCGTGCCCATCAGCTATGTCTACCCTTCCCGCACCGAGACCGCCTGGCAGCTGACGATGGCGCTGACGGTTGTCTGGTTGGGGCTTTACGCGGTACTGCTCGTCCAGTACCCCCATGTCAGCTGGTGGGCGTTGGTGCTGTCCTTGATCTACATCGCCTACTACGTCGGACTGAGTCTCCGCCTCACTTTCAGGCACGGCCGATCCTGGCGCGGCGACCCTCAAAGTTGAGCGGAATGCACTCAACGTCTGAGGCGTTGCACTAGCCAGACGAACGACGGCGCTCGGACCATCCCTTGTGGACGACGCCTTCCGCCAGACACGCGACCAGGGAGATGACGTGGACCTGCAACTCACGACCAAGGCGCAGGAGGCGGTTTCAGCCGCAGTCCAGAACGCCACGACCGCTGGCAATCCGCAGGTAGAGCCTGCTCACCTACTGCTCGCGCTGACTGAGCAGACCGAGACCACCACCGCGCCCTTGCTGGAAGCGGTCGGTGCGACGGCGGCGGCTGCCGGTGCCGCCGCGCGCAAACTCATCGCGTCGCTGCCCGCAGCGCAGGGTCGGTCGGTAGCCCAGCCGTCGATGTCTCGTGCCTTCGTCAACGTGCTGGAGCAGGGCCGCGCAGCAATGACGGCGATGGGCGACACCTTCACCTCCACCGACCACCTGCTGCTCGCGCTCGCCCGAACGGGTGATTTCGGTCTGGATGCGGAAGCCATCGGGGCCGCCATACCGACCACGCGAGGTGGGGCCAAGGTGACGTCTGCCCAGCCCGAGGGCACGTTCGAGGCGCTGGAGAAGTACGGCACCGACCTGACAGCCGTCGCGCGCGAAGGCAAGCTGGACCCGGTCATCGGGCGTGATTCGGAGATCCGCCGGGTTGTGCAGGTGCTGTCTCGGCGTACCAAGAACAACCCGGTGCTGATCGGTGAGCCCGGGGTGGGCAAGACCGCCGTCGTCGAAGGACTCGCTCAGCGAATCGTCGCCGGTGACGTGCCGGAGTCGTTGCGGGACAAGCGCCTCATCAGTCTCGACCTCGGCGCGATGATCGCGGGCGCGAAGTTCCGCGGTGAATTCGAGGAGCGGCTGAAGGCGGTGCTGGAGGAGATCAAGAACTCCGGTGGCCAGGTCGTCACGTTCATCGACGAACTGCACACCGTCGTGGGCGCCGGCGCGACCGGCGAGGGCGCCATGGACGCCAGCAACATGCTCAAGCCGATGCTGGCGCGCGGTGAGTTGCGGCTGGTCGGCGCGACAACGCTGGACGAGTTCCGCGAGCGCATCGAGAAGGACCCCGCACTGGAGCGACGTTTCCAACAGGTGTACGTCGGTGAGCCGAGCGTTCCGGACACGATTGCAATCCTGCGTGGCCTCAAAGAACGCTACGAGAGTCATCACCGCGTCGCCATCGCTGACGCGGCGCTGGTCGCGGCGGCGTCGTTGTCCGATCGCTACATCACCGCCCGTCAGCTGCCCGACAAGGCGATCGACCTGATCGACGAGGCCGCCTCGCGGTTGCGGATGGAGATCGACTCCTCACCCGTCGAGATCGATGAGCTACGCCGCTCGGTGGATCGCTTGAAGATGGAGCAGCTGCACCTGGAGAACGAGACCGATGCCGCGTCCATGGACCGGTTGGAACGGCTGCGAGCCGATCTGGCCGACCGGCAGGAGCAGCTCGCAGCGCTGAACGCGCGGTGGGAGGCCGAAAAGGCGGGCCTGAACAAGGTTGGCGACCTCAAGGCGCAGATCGACGAACTACGCACCCAGGCAGACCGGTTGGAGCGCGAGGGCGATCTGGGCCACGCCTCCAAGATCCGCTTCGGCGACCTGCCCGCAATGGAGTTGCAACTGGCGCAAGCCCAGGCAGCCGAGGCGACATCTTCGACTGCTGGCGCGGCCGGCGAAGGTCTGATGGTGAAGGACGAAGTGGGCGCCGACGACATCGCCGAGGTCATCTCGGCATGGACAGGTATCCCCGCCGGGCGGCTGCTGGAGGGCGAGACCGACAAGCTGCTGCGGATGGAGCAGTTCCTCGGTGAACGCCTCATCGGGCAAGCCGCCGCCGTCGAGTCCGTGTCGGACGCAGTGCGACGTTCGCGCGCGGGCGTGTCCGATCCGGACCGCCCGACCGGGTCCTTCCTTTTCCTCGGACCGACCGGTGTCGGCAAGACGGAGCTGGCGAAGTCACTTGCGGACTTCCTCTTCGATGACGAGCGCGCGATGGTGCGCATCGACATGTCGGAGTACTCCGAGCGGCACGCCGTCGCTCGGTTGATCGGCTCCCCACCCGGTTACGTCGGTTACGAGGAGGGCGGCCAGCTCACCGAAGCGGTGCGGCGTCGCCCGTACTGCGTCGTGTTGCTGGATGAGGTCGAGAAGGCACACCCGCAGACCTTCGACATCCTGCTGCAGGTGCTGGACGACGGACGGCTGACCGACGGGCAGGGCCGCACCGTCGACTTCCGTAACGTCATCCTGATCATGACCAGCAATCTGGGTTCGCAGTTCCTGATCGACCCGACGCTGTCCACGCAGGCGAAACACGAGTCGGTCATGACGGCGGTGCGCACGTCGTTCAAGCCGGAATTCCTCAACCGGCTCGACGAGGTGGTCATCTTTGATCCGCTGAGCAAGCCCGAGCTCGCCAGGATCGTCGACCTTCAAGTCGCGGCGATGGGTCGACGGCTGACCGACCGTCGGATCGAGCTGAAGGTCAGCCCGGCCGCACGCGAGTGGTTGGCCGACGAGGGCTACGACCCGGCCTACGGCGCCCGCCCGCTGCGTCGTCTGGTGCAGAAGGAGATCGGGGACCGCTTGGCGCGGGCCCTTCTCTCCGGCGCTGTGCTCGACGGGCAGACCGTGCACGTCGACAAACCCGACGGTGAGTCCGCGCTTACCCTCACCTGAAGCCAAGCCTCGCCGAGTGGCAGGCATATGTTTCGAGCGGCGCACTCATGAGTGCGCCGCTCGAAATTGTCTTATGCCACTCGGCGAGTGGTTATCGACGTCGAAAGACTTTCTTTGCCACGACCTCGACGAACGGGACCAGGGTCCGCACTGATCCAGGGCGGACCGCGCTGTTACCGGTGACGAGGCGCCCGATCACGGAATGCTCACCGTGCCCGAGGCTGATGACGGTCCCTCGTGGACCCTCGATAGCGAGATGAACCCCCATGTCGGACATGGTCTGCGCTGCTCTGCCCACCGAACGTAGCCCGCTGAGGTTGCCGACCTCGTCGGGCAGAGATGCCTGGGTCAGGCTTGACCACATCAGATGAGGGACGTCGCTGCGCAGCACCAGGTGCTGCCCGTGCCCTTCGAGGTGGGCCGAATGACCATCCACGGTGATGTCGAGGTCAGCGGTCACGGAGAGGACCGCTGGGGACGGCAGTCCACTGCCGCCCCCAGGGATGGTCACTCCGTTGATGCGTTCTCAGAAGTGGTGATGCGCAACGTGCCGTGCAGTCGCCACGTGGCCCGCTCCGAGTCGGCGCCGGTGCTCTTCGGGACCTCGACGAGCATGTCGACGAACTGGTAGTTGATTGCGGCCCCCCTACCGGTGAGGTAGGACCACAGTTCTTTACCGAAGTCGGCGAAACTGGTGGGTTCTTTGGTTTCACTGGAGATGTTGCTCGTGTGCTCGCTCAAGGTGTGCTCCTGGTGTGCGGAATCTTGCGACGGAGAACTGCCGAACTGGCGCTTGGTAGCGCCAGTTGTATCCTCCACCACCCCCTGCGGCTGCATGCAGGGCGGGGGGCCACGACCCGGTTGGTCCAGCGCGCCACTTCATCCCGACTCGGGCCCGCCCCGCAGGATCGTGGCCAGCAACTGCGGTACCTCGTACGGCGTCATGTGCCCGACACCCTCCACGACGCGTAGTTCAGCGCCCGGGATGGCCTCTGCAAGGACCGTGCCCAACCGCGTGGAGGTCAGTCGGTCGCGGGTGCCCACCACGACCACTACCGGCACCTTCGCAAGAGTTGCCGCTGCTGCGGTCTCGTCGTGCATCATCAGCGCACCGTAGAACGATCCGAACGCCCGCAAGCTGGTCCTCGACGTGACCGCCCGGGACGCTTCGAGTAACGCCGGGTCGGGGTGCTCGCCGTACAAGGTGGCCTGGTTCTTGGGCGTGACCGCCCGCCCGAGCCGCCCCGGGGTGTGCGCCAGGATGCGCATTGCGGTTTTCGCCCCGCGCACCTTCACGCCGTTCAGATTGCTGATCGCGGTTGAGGCCAGCAACACCCGCTGCACGCGGTCGGCGAAGTAGTAGGGATGCGCGCCGGCAAACGCCATCACGCTCATGCCGCCCATCGAATGCCCGCCCAACACCAGGGGCGAATCGTCCGGTACACATGATGAGATGACCTCAGCGAGGTCGGAGCCGAGGCGGCGTACCGACTCCCGCTGCGGCCTGTCGGCCCCACCGCTGAAGGTCGACGTTCCGTGACCACGCTGGTCATACGTCACGACTCTTATTTCGTCCGGTAACAAACGGGCGACCTGGTCCCAGGACTGGTGCGCCAAGGTCCACCCATGGGAGAGCACCACGGTCGTTGCGGACGATGCACCGGCAGGTTCGCGGATATATGCCGCCAGCCGGGCCCCGTCGGTGGTGGTCACGGTACGGAGGGCGAAGTGCGATGTGGACATCGCCACAGCACACCACACCCGGTCCGCCGAAATCCCAGCTGACGGAACCCACCATCCTGCGCCACGCGTCCAAGGCTGTGATCCGCACCTACCAGCGCGTATAGGTTGGCCCGCATGCAACGACGTTCGTTCCTCTCCGCCGCAGCTGCCACAACGGTTTCGGCCGCGGTCCTGCTGACCGGCTGCAGCAGCACCAGTGCCAAGAAGACGGCAGCGTCAACCGCGGGTGAGTCACCGACGCAGCGGTTGACGACAGCGAAAAAGGTGGTCGACTCGACAGCGGGCTTCCACCTCGATGTGACGTCCAAGGATGTACCGTCCACAGCCGGTGGCCTGTTGACTGCTTCGGGCGACGGCTCGAACAAGCCCGTTTTCAAGGGCGACCTCACCGTTCAGATTGCGGGCGCGAGTGCCAAGGTGCCAGTGGTGGCCATCGACGGCAAGGTGTACGCACAGCTGCCGATTGCGCCCTCGTTCACGGCTATCGACCCCAGCACGTACGGGGCGCCGGACCCCAACGTGTTGCTCTCCTCAGGTGCCGGCGGGCTCTCCTCGTTGCTGCCGATGACACAAAATGCGAAATCCGGTCCGCCACAGCGCAACGGCAGCGAGACGGTTCAGGTCATCAACGGCACGCTGCCGTCCAGCGCGGTTCGTAAGACCTTGGGTTTCGGCAAGGAGTCCACCGGCCTCAGCTATGTCGTGCAGTACCAGATCGGCAGCGGCAATGAGCTACGTCAGGTGCAGTTGAGCGGTCCGTTCTTCGCGGCGGGCGATAGGACCACCTACGTCTTGAAACTGACCAGGTACGGCGAGAAGGTCAATGTCACCAAGCCGTAGCGTCTCCGCGACATCATCTGCCGAAGTCGCCGGCACGAACCCGCGGGCGCTGCTCGCGGTCGCCTCCATCGCGGTCGCGTTGGCCGCAGCCGACACCTACGTGGTCGTACTGGCGTTGACCGACATGATGACCGGTGTCGGAGTCGGCATCGACTCGTTGCAGAAAGCAACGCCGATCATTTCCGGATTCCTGCTGGGGTATGTCGCAGTGCTCCCGCTGATCGGTCGACTCGCCGATGTGCTGGACCGCCAGCGCATCCTGCTCGCCTGCCTCGCGATCTTCGTGGTCGGCTCGGCGATCACGGCGATGGCCTCGGAGCTGTCCGTCCTCGTAGTGGGGCGGGTGCTGCAGGGCCTGGGCGGTGGCGGTTTGGTCCCCGCGACCCTGGCGCTCGTCGCGCAACTTTGGCCGCCGGGGGAGCGCGGCACCCCGCTCGGAATCGTGGGCGCGGTCCAGGAGATCGGCAGTGTGCTCGGCCCGCTCATCGGCGCCCTGATCCTGACGATCTGGGACTGGCGGGCGATCTTCTGGGTCAACGCTGTGGCAGGTGTCGCACTCGCAGTGGCGATCCGCATCGTCGGTGGCGCTCCCGCCCCGACGACGCGGGTGAGGCCCAACTGGTGGCGTCCGGTCGCGGTGGTGACGGCGGTGGCCGGGCTCATCGGCGCAGTTCTGCTCACCCTGGCGCTCACTGCACCCTCGGCATTGACATCCTCCATCCGCTGGGGCGCCCCCTTCGTGCCGTACGGCGCACATACCTCGCGGATGCTGACCCCTATCGGGGTGTGGTCGATGATCGCGCTCGGGATCGCTCTGATGCTGGCGGTGCTCCTGGTCTGGCGCGTCTTCGCAAGCGTCGACCTGCCCGGCGCAGCACTGATCGGGCTCGCCCTCGGCGCGTTGATCCTGACGTTCGCGACGTCCGACCCCTCCCGACAGGTCATCGGTCCGCTCGGCCTGTGGCTGCTCCCGATCGCGGTCATCGCGTCCGGGCTCTTCGTATGGCGGCAACGGGTGATCGCTGATCCCCTCGTGGCCCGCGGCGTCATTCGCGGCAGGGTCACCCCCGCGCTGGTCTGCTCGCTGTTCGCGGGTACGGCTCTGGTCTCGATCATCGTCGACATTCCGTTGCTGGCTCAGTTGACGATCACCGGCAACACCGAGCGTGACGGGGCCTTGATCCTGTTGCGCTTCCTGGTGGCCGTGCCGGTCGGTGCGCTGGCCGGTGGACTGCTGCTGCGTCGTTTCGGTCCTGGCTTGATCGCGCCGGTGGGCTTTGCGTTGACGGCCGCCGGGCTGCTGGTGATGTCGACCTGGGGCAAGGGATCGCTGCAGAGCGCGTCCGCCTGGATCGTGTTGATCGTGGTGGGGTTGGGCATCGGTCTGTCCATCGCGCCCATCAACGACGCGGCGCTCTACGAGGCCACGCCGGATCAGCAGGGCATCGTTTCGGCGCTGGTCGTGGTCAGCCGGATGATCGGCATGGTCGTCGGCCTCGGCCTGCTCACCGCGATCGGACTACACCAGTTCTACGAGCGGGTCGCCGGTATTACGAATGCCACGGATCGACAGATTGCCGACGCAGCGATCGTGCAGGTGCAGACAATCTTCCTGGGCGCCGCGATCGCCGGATTCGTTGCGGCCGCAGTAGGAATCGCGCTCGGAGTGCGCAAGATCGCGGTGCACCATGTGCTCGGCGAAAGCGTCCCGCGTGAGTCGGTCGAATCCTGAGGGTCCTCGCTTCGGCACAGGACAGCACGCTGGCGTGGTGCGCAGCAACCAGATGCCGATCGAAGATCAGGCAACCGTCGCCGTGTTCGGCGAGCCGGTGAATTCGTAGTCGATCATCTCCGGACGTCGGGTGCGGCGTTCGTACTCCGGCACCGATCCGGGCCACAGCGTGCGGTTACGGCCGAGTTCGTCCAGGTACCAGCTGTTGCATCCGCCGATCGCCCACACAGTCGAGGAGGTCCGACGATCCAGGGTCGCGAGGTGCGCCTCGGCAACCGCTTCGCGTACTTCGATGGCTCCTGCACCGCGCTCATCCCGTTCGTCCAGCAACTTCACGGTGAGAGCGATCTGCGCCTCGATCATCAAGACGACCGAGTTGTGCCCGAGTGCTGTATTGGGCCCGAGCAGGAAGAACAGGTTGGGAAAATGCGGCACCGTGACCCCGTAGTAGGAGGTGATGCCGCGGTCCCACTCGTGGGCGAGGTCGTGTCCGCCCGATCCGGTGAATCCGAGGTGCCGGTAGGAGCCGGTGACGTCGAATCCGGTGGCGAGCACGAGCACGTCCAGTTCGTGACGGGTGCCATCGACAGTCGTCAGGCCCATCCCGTCAGCAGTAGCCACGGACTCGGTCTCGACGTGCACGTTCTTGCGGGCAAGCGCGGGGTAGTACGTGCTGGAGAAGGTCACCCGCTTGCACCCCAGGGTGTAGCTGGGCGTGAGCTTCCGGCGTAGCACCGGATCTTTGACGGCCTTGGCGATATTGGCTCGCGCCAGGAGCGAGTAGGCCTTCAGCACTGGAACCGCCCGTGAGAACGCGTATCCGCGGATCTCGTTCCACGTCTGGATCTTTGCCCGGTGCGCTTTCATCAACCAGGGGCGCTTCTCGTAGGCATCGTGCAGCGATTCGGGGTACTCAGGGTCGATCTTTGGTAGCACCCACGCCGGGGTGCGCTGGAAGACGGTCAGGTGATCGGCATCCTGCGCCAGGTAGGGAATCGCCTGCACCGCGCTTGCTCCGGTGCCGATGATGCCCACCTTGCGACCGAACATGCTGGCGCCCGGATCCCAGGTTGCGGTGTGCATGATCTCGCCGGCGAAGTTCTCCAGACCCGGTATGTCGGGCAGCGACGGGTCGTGCAGCGCGCCGACCCCCAGGACGACGGCTCCCGCGACGAGATGCTGTTCCTCGTCGTCGGCACCGAGCACGGTGAGGTGCCAGACAGACAGGCTCTCGTCGTAGACGCCCCGGGTGACCTGGGCGTCGAACTGCACGTGCTTGCGGACGTCGTACTTCTCCACCACGTAGAGCAGGTAGTCCTGGATCTCGTCGCTGGTGGCGTAGGCGCGCGACCAGTACGGGTTGGGCTCGAAGGAGAAGGAGTAGAGGTGGCTCGGCACATCGCACGCGCACCCGGGATAGCGGTTGTCGCGCCATGTCCCGCCGATGTCGTGGGCCTTCTCCAGCACCGTATAGCTGCGGCCACTGGCCTGCAGCGCGACGGCCATCCCGATCCCGGAGAAACCGCTACCGATGATGACGACGTCGTAATCAACCTGGGCGTCCATGAGCTGACGGTACCTGCCCTGCCAGACTGGGCGCCTGCCGCGAGTGGCTCGGGACCGGCTCGGAGAGGAAGCGCACCCATGGGCGATACCGGGATGATGATCGGCGCCACCGCGTTGCGGGCACAGTTCGCCCGGCGGCTCTCAGACCTGTACGGGCGCGAGGTCCCGGCGTACACGACGTTGCTCCAGGTGTCCCGCGAGGTGAACGACCAGGTGTTGTCCCGCGATGCCGCAGCGGCCCAGCAGTTCGGCTCGATCGACCGGGTCACGGCCGAGCGGCACGGCGCGATCCGGGTGGGTACGCCCCGCGAACTGCGGCAGGTCACCCGGATCTTCGCGGCCCTGGGCATGTACCCGACCGGGTTCTACGATCTGCGGACTGTCGGGAGCCAGCCCGTGCCGGTGATCTCCACTGCCTTCCGCCCGCACGACCGCGACGAGTTGGCCGCCAATCCGTTCCGGGTCTTCACCTCCATGCTGGTGCCGCAGGACCGCCGGTTCTTCGATGCCGACCTGGAGCAGCGACTGCTGCGATTCCTGGACGCGCGCGAGCTGTTCGCGCCGCAGTTGCTCGCGCTGGCGGATCGCGCCGTAGCCGCCGGTGGCCTGTCCGCGGATGACGCCGGAACCTTCATGGAGTTGGCCGCCGCAGCCTTCGCGTTGTCGCCCGAGCCAGTGGATCGCGGCTGGTACGAGGAACTGCAGGCGGTGTCCGGGGTTGCTGCCGACATCGGCGGGGTGGGCAGCACCCATATCAACCACCTGACGCCGCGGGTGCTGGATATCGACGACCTCTATGCATCGATGCAGACGCGTGGGGTGCAGATGATCGACCAGATCCAGGGCCCGCCGAGGTGGAGCGGCCCGGACGTCCTGCTGCGCCAGACCTCCTTCAAGGCGCTTGCCGAGCCGCGCACTTTTCGTGAGAGCGACGGCCGCGTGACGGGCGGTGCGTTGCGGGTCAGGTTCGGTGAGGTCGAGGCGCGAGGAGTCGCACTGACGGCACGTGGCCGTGACAGGTACGAGCGGCTCGGCGCCGAGGTGGACCGCCGCTGCGGAGAACGGCCCGATATGGACCGGTCGCAGGTTGCGCAGGATGTCTGGTCCAACGGCTTCCCGGTGACCATGGCCGGGTTGGCGCGCACCGATCTGGCGTACTTCACCTATGACGTGGCGCAGCGCCCGCGCGACGGGACACAGCCACCGGCGTCGCTGACCCAGCTGTTGGACGGTGGCTGGCTGCGCCCGAATCCGATCGTCTACGAGGATTTCCTGCCACGATCGGCGGCGGGCATCTTTGCTTCCAACCTTGGTGGGGAGGGCGACGACAACGACCGGGTTACCCGAGAGGGCGGTGCTCCCCGTGATCGAGAGTGGCTGGCAGCGGCGATCCGGTCTCCAATCTTGCAGCCGGACTCGGCGTATACGCGTGAGCAGGCAACATCATTGGACAGCGCCGCGCAGGCGCTGGGGCTGGACCCGTCGCTGCTGGGATCGCGGAGATGATGACTGCGTCTCAGGGCAGAACATCGCGGCAGCTACCCACGTCGGCGTCCGTGGTCATCATCGGCGGCGGAGTCATCGGGGTCAGCGCGGCCTACCGGCTCGCGGCGGCGGGTGTTGACGATGTAGTGCTGTTGGACAAGGGTGCGCTGGGGTCGGGCTCGACCAGCAAAGCGGCCGGCGGCGTGCGGGCGCAGTTCTCCGACCCGGTCAATATCGCGTTGGCGGCCCGGGGGTTGGAGACGTTCGAGCACTTCTACGAGATGTACGACCAGGAGATCGACTTCCACCAGGTCGGCTACCTTTTCCTGCTGAGTACGGCGCAGACCGTTGAGGCATTCGAGGCCAATGTCGCGCTGCAGCAGCAGATGGGCGTGCCGTCCCGCATGCTCAGCGTCGCCGAAGCCGCCACACTGTCGCCCCTGATCAGCACGGATGGCCTACTGGCCGCGGCTTACTCACCGACGGACGGGCACTGCACCCCTGAGTCCGTCGTTCTCGGTTATGCCTCGGCGGCCCGGCGACACGGCGCGAATCTCCTGCCGAACTGCGCCGTAACGGGTATCGACGTTCGGGACGGTCACGTTCACGCGGTGCACACGGGCAGCGGGTCGATCCGCACCGACGCGGTCATCTGCGCGGCGGGCGCGTGGTCGGCGCAGGTGGGCGACTGGGCCGGTGTCGCGCTGCCGGTCCAGCCGGTGCGCCGCCAGATCCTGGTCACCGAGCCGATACCGGATCTGGCGCCCGACACGCCGTTCACCATTGACTTCGAGACGAGTTTCTACTTCCACGGTGAGGGCCGGGGCCTGCTGATCGGGATGTCCGACCCGGACCAGCAGGCGGGGTTCGAGATCGGCCGCGACGACAGCTGGCTGACCGGGCTCGGCGAGGCAATGGAGCATCGTGCTCCTGCGCTCGTTCAGGCCGGTATAGCGAGCGGGTGGGCAGGGCTGTACGAGATGACCCCCGACCACAATGCGCTCATCGGGCGGTCCGATCAGGTTGACGGATTCCTGTACGCCACCGGGTTCTCGGGGCACGGTTTTCTGATGGGGCCGGCTGTCGGGGAGGTCCTGCGCGACCTCTATCTGCGACGATCGCCATTCGTCGATGTCTCGGCGCTGCGTGCCGAGAGGTTTGCGAGCGCCGATGTGCGCCCCGAATTGAACATCGTATGAAGCCCGCGGCACCTGTCCGCCCGCCCCGAATCTCACGACGGAGTCAGTCATGACGACCACCTCTCTACCCACTGCCGACGAGCTGGCCGCAGCTGCGCAGCGAGCATCCGTTGCCTGTGGTGTCGACCCGGCATCGCTGCAGGGCAACCACGCCATCCTCTCGCCGGTGAATGGTGAGCAGCTCACCACGGTGTCCTGGAGTAATGCTGGAGACGTCGACGCCGCCGTACAGCGCGCGAAGATCGCTTTTCAGCAGTGGCGCACCGTCCCGGCGCCGGCGCGCGGACAGGTGGTGCGCCGGCTGGCTGAATTGCTGCGCGAGCACAAGGAAGACCTCGCCACGCTGGTGACGCTGGAGGTCGGCAAGATCGGCTCCGAAGCAGCGGGGGAGGTGCAGGAGATGATCGACGTCTGCGACTTCGCGGTCGGGCTCTCCCGCCAGCTGTACGGAAAAACGATCAGTTCCGAGCGTCCCGGTCACCGACTCAGTGAGAACTGGCACCCGCTGGGCGTCGTCGGGGTGATCAGCGCCTTCAACTTCCCCGTCGCGGTGTGGTCCTGGAACACCGCGCTCGCTTTGGTCTGCGGCGACCCGGTCATCTGGAAGCCGTCGGAGAACGCCGCTTCGTGTGCGCTCTCGGCCGCCGCGCTGCTCGACCGTGCGATTGCGGACTGCGACGCCCCGGAGTACCTGAGCCAGGTGCTGATCGGTGGATCAGAAACCGGGCAGGCGCTCGTCGATCACCCAGACGTGGCGTTGGTCAGTGCCACCGGCTCGTCACGGATGGGGCGCGTTGTCGGACCGCGTGTTGCGCAGCGGTTCGGGCGGTCTCTGCTGGAGCTCGGCGGAAACAACGCCGCCATCGTGACGCCGTCGGCCGATCTGACTCTGACCACGCGCGGCATCGTCTTCTCCGCGGCCGGCACCGCCGGTCAGCGCTGTACGACGATGCGCCGGGTCATCGCACACGAGAGCGTGATCGACACGTTGGTGCAGCGGCTCGCTGACGCCTACGGCAGGCTGCCGATCGGAGCGCCGACGCAGCCCGGCACTCTCGTCGGCCCGCTGATCAACAAGGCGTCCTACGACGCGATGCAGGAGGCGCTGCAGGCTGCAGTCGCGCAGGGCGGCGAGATCGTCGCGGGTGGCGGCCGCAGGCTTGCCGACGACGCGTCGGATGCCTACTACGTGCAGCCGGCCATCGTGCGGATGCCGCGGCAGACACAGATCGTGCAGCGGGAGACGTTCGCGCCGATCCTCTACGTGCTGCCCTACCGCGATCTGGCGGAGGCGGTTCGGATCAACAACGACGTACCGCAGGGCCTTTCATCGAGTATCTTCACGTCCGACCAGGCGGAAGCCGAGCGGTTCCTGGCTGCCGACGGATCGGACTGCGGCATTGCCAACGTCAACATCGGCACCTCAGGAGCTGAGATCGGCGGTGCATTCGGTGGTGAGAAGGAAACCGGCGGCGGTCGCGAGTCCGGATCGGATGCCTGGCGCAGTTATATGCGGCGTGCCACGGCGACGGTCAACTACTCCGGTGAGCTACCGCTCGCCCAAGGTGTGGAATTCTCCGTCTGATTCGACGCGTCACCGGGTGCCACCGCGGGCTCTACAACAAGCTCAGCGGTGGTAGCCGGGGCCGTACTGGTGGTTCTGCTGGATCATCACAACTGGCTGCGGTTCGGATGAGCAGGCCATGACCAGCGCGACGACCCAGCCGATGAACGACCAACCCAGGAAGAAGTTCAGTAGCCCGATCGCGCCCTGGTTGGACTTACCGCGCGTTGCGGCTACCGCCCAGGGCAGCATGTACAAGAACGTGAAGACCGCGACGATCCACGCGACCACGACGAGCGCCCCATTGGGTGCCGGCCGCACCAGCGTCGTGGTGGAGGAGTACGACGGGCCGTAGGTCGGCTGCTGTGGGTGGTGGACCGGTGGCTGCCCGTAGCCGTTGACGGGTGGGCCGCCGTACCCCTGCGGATTCTGGTAACCCTGGTGCTGCTGCCCGCCATATCCCTGCTGTTGGGCGGGGGGCGCGTACCGGATCGGCGGCGCTGACGGGGGAGCGGACTGTCCGGGGTAGGGGCGTGGCGCCGGTTCCGGCAGATTCGAGGACGGCTGCCCCGGCTTCGACGGGTGCCCGGGCATTGCCCGGGTGTCCGGTCGCTGCGGGATGGATCGGGTGTTGTCGTCGTCGCTCATCGAAGTCCCCTGCGGTAGTGGCGGTCCCCGAACTGTAGGCCACCGCGCGTAGCAGCGGCCGGTACGAGCGCACTCGGGCAGTCGGCTGAACCGGCTGGGTCTCAGTTCAGGTCGACGATGACAGGTGCGTGGTCGGACGCGCCCTTGCCCTTGCGTTCTTCGCGGTCGATCGATGCGCCGGTCACCCGGGCGGCGAGGGCGGGGGAGCACAGAGCGAAGTCGATGCGCATGCCCTGCTTCTTGGGGAAGCGCAGCTGCGTGTAGTCCCAGTAGGTCCAGGTGCGCGGCTCGGCGGTGTGCGGGCGTACTACATCTGCGTACCCCGCGTCGATCATCGCCTGGAACGCCGCCCGTTCAGGTTCGCTGACGTGGGTCTTGCCCTCGAACAATGACGGATCCCACACATCGTCATCGGTCGGTGCGACATTCCAGTCGCCGGCCAACGCGATCTGCGCCTGCGGGTCCTCCACCAGCCAGCGCACGGCATCGACGCGCAGTTTCTCCAGCCAGTCCAGCTTGTAGTCGTAGTGCGGGTGTCCGAGCTCGCGGCCATTGGGTACGTAGAGCGACCACACCCTCACCCCGCCGCACGTCACGCCGAGTGCGCGCGCCTCGGGCACGATCGGGTCGCCGTACCCCGGCATGTCTGTGAAGCCGATCTGGACATCCTCGATCCCGACACGGGAGATGACGGCCACGCCGTTCCACTGGTTGTAGCCGACCTCCGCCAGCTCGTACCCAGCAGCCTCCAGCTGCATCCTGGGGAACTGGTCGTCGCGGCATTTGGTTTCCTGCAGCATCAGCACGTCGAGGTCGTGCCGTTCCAGCACCCCCACCACGCGGTCGATACGGGAGCGGACGGAGTTGACGTTCCAGGTAGCAATACGCACGACCCAACCCTAGATGCCCACCCTTGCCTACCTTTCGACGAAGTGAGTGTTCGCAGGATTGATAGCGGCTCTGCATAGACTCCGAACTCATGAGTAGTCCACGCAAGACCGCACTCGTCACCGGAGCCAGCGCGGGGATCGGTAAGGCGTTCTGCAGCCAGCTCGCCGCGCGCGGTTACGACCTCATCGTGGTTGCCCGTTCCACCGACCGGCTGGAGCAGCTCAAGGCCGACCTGGAGAAGCAGCACCAGATCAGCGTCGAGGTCATCACTGCTGACCTGACCGACAGTCTCGATGTGCAGAAGGTCGCGTGGCGGCTTTCCGAGCCGCGTCGGGCAGTCGATCTGCTGGTGAACAATGCGGGCTACGGCTTGAAGAAGCGTTTTCTGGACAACGACGTGCAGGACGAGATCACCGCTCTCGACATCCTCGTGCGCACAGTGATGGTCCTGTCGCACGCGGCTGCCGGCTCGATGAAGGAACGGGGGCACGGAGCGATCATCAACGTCTCATCGGTTGCCAGCTTCATGGCGTCGGGCACCTACGCCGCAGCGAAGTCCTACGTGACCGTGTTCTCCGAGTCGCTGGCCGGAGAGCTGGCCGGCACCGGCGTCACCGTTACTGCACTATGTCCCGGATTCACCCGTACCGAGTTCCACGAGCGCGCTGGAATCAACCACCAGGGCAGCCCGGATTTCATGTGGCTGGAGGTCGACCGGTTGGTTCGGGACTGCCTCTCGGACGTGGACAAGGGCAAGGTCGTGTCAGTGCCCGGTCTGCAGTACAAGATCATCACCACGCTGCTGCGGGCCGCGCCGCGCCCCCTCATCCGCGGCGGTCGACTCGCCAAGACGCACCGCCCGCAGAAGTAGCATCCGCCTGCCCCTGATTACTGAACTAAACTCGCCCACCGTGACGCACTCTGTGGAAGTCGACCGACACAATCTGCTGCAGGAGATCCGCGAACGTGCGATCGTGCGCGGCCGGGTAACTCTGTCCTCGGGCAAAGAAGCCGACTGGTACCTCGATCTGCGGCGCATCACGCTGTCGGGTCAGGCCGCCCCGATGGTCGGTCGCGTCATGCTCGACCTGACTCGCGAACTCGCCTTCGATGCGGTCGGCGGGCTGACGATGGGCGCGGACCCCGTGGCGACGGCGATGCTGCATGCGGCATCCGCTGACGGTCAGTCGGTCGATGCCTTCGTCGTCCGCAAGACCGGCAAGGCGCACGGTTTGCAGCAGCGCGTGGAAGGGCCCTCGATTCAGGGTCGACGAGTGCTGGTCGTCGAGGACACTTCCACCACGGGTGGCTCTGCCCTGGAGGCGGTCGAGGCTGCGCGCGAAGCCGGTGCCGAGGTAGTCGCCGTCGCCGTCATTGCCGACCGCGCGACCGGCGCCGCCCAGCGCATCGAGGCTGAGGGCGTGCCCTACCTGTGGGCCTACGGTCTGCAGGATCTCGGTATCTCCTGATCACTACGCAGATGCCGCCCCTTGTGCTGTGCGCGCACGGCACGGCGAATGCTGCCGGGCAGCAGGTGGTGCTCGACCTGCTCGCACTGACCCGAGCTGAGTTGCCCGGCACGCGGGTCGAGGCGGCATACGTCGATGTCCAGAGCCCCGGCCCCGGTGAGGTGGTGTCCGGTCTGTACGACGCCGCCGATCCACCGGTCATCGTGCCGCTGCTGCTGTCGACCGGTTTCCATGTCGAGGTGGACATCGAGGAGGTCGTGCAGGCCTACCCCGGAACGTTGGCAACCGACGCGCTCGGGCCGTCGGCGCTGATTGCCGACCTGGTGCTCGACCGGCTGGCAGAGGTAGGTGCCAGGTCGACGGATGCGGTCGTTTTCGCGGCAGCCGGTTCCAGCCGCGCCCGCGCAGCGCGCGATGCCGAACACGCTGCGGGGATGGTCCGTGCTCGACGCCCTCGCGACGCCGCGCCGTTGATGCTCGGTTACGGGTCGGCGAGCTCACCGACCGTGCCCGAAGTCGTAGCTCGGTTACGCGAACAGGGAGCGCAACGGGTCGTCGTTGCCTCCTATCTGCTGGGCCCCGGCCACTTCCACGACAAACTCCAGCATGCGGGCGCCGACCTGGTGACCGCACCACTGGGCGCTGATCATCGAATAGTCGCCCAGGCCATCGCCCGCTACCTCGCTGTCCTCGCTCAGGTGTAGCCAGCCCGCCGGTCTGCTTCCACGTTTCGGTCGCTGGCGGCCCAAATGCCGCGCCGAAGTGTCAATGCGCCCCACGTTTGCGCCGCCGGCGGCGCAAACGTTGTATCACCCGCAGGGCTGGAACCCGAGGAAACGGTCAGCATCGGCGCGCATAATCTCGGCGTGCAGTTTCCTCTGGTCAACCTCGGCGCGGCCCTGCTGCTGATCACAGCCGCCGTCCTGGTCCTGGGCGACATCACCTACCAGGCCCAGCTGACCAAAGTCAGGATCCAG